>NZ_JBMDIS010000118.1:0-15812 GCF_057808775.1 Pseudomonas sp. FG86
AAACTGTTACCTATGTGCGTGAACTGATTTGTAACCCATGTGGGTGAGTCATACCTACGCCAGACTTGGTTGCGTTTTCGCTGTTCTCCTCAAAACCAGTCAGTACGAGGGTTTGACCGCTGCGCAATTTGACCTTGGGCGACAGATTCTTGGTGTCGTAATCCGCTGTCTGGACACTGGAGCCGTTGCTCGTAAAAGTGGTGAAGGTCGGTTTGCTACTCATGCTCAGGGTGATCATCAGCAACATGTTGTCCTGGTCGATGATTCGAGGGAGCAACATCATGTTGAAGCCGCTGGTGATAGTCGCGGGGGTGAGCGAAGTAGACGATCCAACGGAAGCCGTAGTGGTTGTCGAGCTTGATGCGACATAGCTCTTTACGTTGCCGATCTGGATGGGTGCCGGCTGCAGATTCAGCGTGGTGACCGACGGCGAGCGAACGTTCGAGATTCGGCCCTGTTCGGAAAGTGCTTTGATGATTAAGTTGGAGCCAGCCCAAGGAGACTTCGACGTGTCCAAAATACTCAACGAGCCCGACACCGCGCCCGTGCTTATGCCGGTGGTGGCATTCTTCAGCGAAAAGCCCCATTTGTTGCTCAAGGACGTATAGACAGCCGTCCAGTCCAGGCCGGTCTGGTCTGTGTCGGTGAGAGTTACCTCGAAAACTTTGACGTTGAACAACACCTGACGGGTGATACTGCTGTTGATCGAATTCAGGTATTTAGCAACGTTTGAGAGTACTTCTGGTCGGTCACTTACCGTCAGGGTGCCAGTGGAACGCGAGAGGAACATCCGACCTTGGGGCTGTTGGCTCAGCATCGCCTTGACGTTTTTTTCAATGTCTCCGATCAGCGAGGTCTTGATGGTAACGGTGGTGCTCTGGTTGCTGCCTGATTCACCCGATGCACCTGTCGACGAAGATCCGCCGCCACCACCACCGGAACTGCTCCCGCTGCCTGTAGCGGTCAGCAAGCCCGACTTCACTGTGCTTTCAATGACCTGGTCATCACCAAATGCCCAGACGTCGAACGTCTTGGTGTCGAAGTAAGTGACATGCACGCTTCGATCATCGGAGGAATAATTCCACGCTAAGCCCAACTGGGAGGTCGCTTGATTCAACAACCCTGACAGCTTGCCGCTGTACTTAATGGGGAATGTGTTGGGTGCAGTCAGCCCAATCGAATTCATTGAGCGGGCGTTGCTCGGAACATTGCCGATGACGCCGGCGGGCATGAAGTTGGTCAGGTTGTCGGCAGAGCCCAAACCAGGTGGAACTGCAGGTCCTGAGTTGCCCTGCGTCGAACTGGAAAGGACACTTGGGTCGATTGCGTCAGGGGCTACGATGACCGGTACACCACATTCACTAGTGATGTACTGCGCGATCTCAGCGATCCCAACGTTATATGAGGGGCGATAGGTGATGTCGCAATCCATGGTCAGCGGTAAACCACGCTTGGCGACCAGCGGTTTTTTGGACACCCATGGTTTGTCGCTGAACACCACCGTAGCGCGCGCGGACTCTTGCTGCTGATTTCTCAGAAATCGGCTGTATTGAGAGGCTGTCGCAGCGTCATTTTCAGCTCGGCTGGCCGATTCATTCACACGCTGCAGCGAACAGGAACTCACCAGTGCGACGATAAGTGACAAGGCTGTGCTTTTGATCCAGAGACGAGCAGTCATCATTTGTTCCTCTCTGTAATAAAAATCAGCCGCTGTGAGGAGTTACTGTCGACCACATCGACCAGAAAGGACCGTGGAGCCGAGTCGTAGAGAGGGAAAATCGACCCAATGGCTTCTTGGAAACTGCCCTCAAATCGAAGTGGAGCGTCAATTGAGTAATCCAAATCATCGACCTGCCACATCAGTTTCCAGCCCGCTTTTTCAGCCCAGCCTTCGACGGTTTGACGAAGGGTTGAGCCAGTTGAAGCCGTCCATGTCTGGGCCAGCGGCTTCGGCGCTGCAATGTCCGTCGCAACCGGCTTTGGCGCTGCAGAAACTGCGGACGGCGCGGTGACCAGTTTCGGAGTTGAAGCGGCCTTGGCATCTGGGTTGCTGGACGAAGTCGAGGCCGGACTCTGAGTCGGCAAGGCAGACGTTTGTTTTGTAGAGCCATCCTTGGTAATCACCGTAGGAGGGGCCACGGTTTTGGCTGGTGCAGCGTTCGCCACAGGGGTAGCGGCTGATGCCGTTGTTGTGAAAGGCGCTGTTTGGGGAACGGCGGCGACTACTACTTGGCTGCCCGCATCATTGTTATTGCTCTTCGCTGCGATAGGCTGTGCAGCTGTCGATGTGTTGAGTTGAGCAATCTGAGTTGATGCAGGACGTGGAGAGTCCGGGAGCTGGTAGCCAGGGCGCAGGACGTAGCACACCTGACGGTTGACCTCGTCGACCTTCACCTGCCAGGCCGGACCTGCGAGCACCTGCAGGGTGTTACGCAGGGTCATAGGGCCAAGTTTATATTGGGCTGCTGGGAGTGGTCGGGTGTAAAGGATGTTGACGTGGCCAGAGTCTGCCGAGCAAAGCGTATAACCTGAACGGTCCACCACGTACTGCATGGCCTCATGCACATTTGGGTGCATGTTGGCTGGAATGCTGATGTCGATAATCTGAGCCATCAGGTCACGTTGGCCAGAATCTGGCAGCGTGCTGACGAGGGTGTAGCGGCCATAGCGCACTACTGGTTCTTTTTCAGGAACGGCGCCGCCAGGATAGAGGTCTGGCGTCAACATGTCCGGATTGCGACTGCTGTCGAAAGCGGGCTTGGGTGTCTGCGCCGTTTGGGTCGTGCAACTGGCGATTAACGCTAGAAGCGAGAGCGTGGTGACGTGCCTGATCATGTGCCGAGAGGCCCCCTGTAATGATAGGGGAACGGTGACAGGCTGGTACCAGCTGCGCAGTAGGAAATAGAAAACTACGTCTATAGGTATTTATAGGCTATACAAAGATGACGCGACCGAGGTGGAAAATTACCTAGTATCTGATCACCCATTTCCATTCACGCTGAGCATTCATTTGCATTCACGCTGACCACTCAATTGCATTCGACCTGACCAGCTATCCTGCCATTACGCCTAGAGTAATGAATCCAAAATCGCGTTCAGCGAACATCCATTCGAACATCAAATCTCCGTCCGCGTGCTGAGGCGATTGTTAATCCCTCCTGGTCGTTACCCTGTGGTCGACCGGTGAGCATTGATCCCCATCGTTAACTCCCGCCACAGGCATTTGTGCAAGCAGGCTGAACGTGGTTAAATCTGCATATTCGATTATCCACATATGCAGAGCGATTGCTTATGAGCCTTACACCACACACATTCTTCAAGTGCTTGGGTGATGAAACTCGCGCCCGGATCATGCTCATGCTTTCGGCTGAGGGTGAGTTGTGCGTGTGCGAGTTAATCTGGGCACTGGACGATAACCAGTCGAAGGTCTCCAGGCATCTTGCCCAACTGCGTGCTTGCGGGTTACTCGCAGATCGGAGGCAGGGTCAGTGGGTTTACTACCGGCTGCATCCCGAGCTTGAACAGTGGGCACTGGATGTTCTGAACGTCACTACGCAGGCACACCAGTCCTGGGTTAACGACCATCAAGGACGGCTGGCTTCCATGGAAGACAGACCCGTGCGCCAAGCCTCCTGCTGCTGACATCCTGATCTGGAACATACTCATGCTCATCGCAGCATCGATTTTCGTAGTTACGCTCGTCTTTGTTATCTGGCAACCCAAGGGGTTAGGTGTCGGCTGGAGCGCGGCAGCGGGTGCCGTTCTGGCACTACTGACTGGCGCCGTAAGTCTAGGGGATGTGCCGGTTGTGTGGCACATCGTCTGGAACGCTACCGCGACCTTCATTGCTGTGATCATCATCAGTTTGTTGCTCGATGAAGCGGGATTCTTCAAATGGGCGGCGCTTCATGTCGCTCGCTGGGGTCGGGGCAAAGGCGGACGTCTGTTTGCGCTGATGATCCTGCTCGGTGCAGCCGTTTCGGCACTGTTCGCCAATGATGGAGCCGCACTGATTCTGACCCCAATCGTCATCGCGATGCTGACGGCGCTTCGCTTCAGCCCGGCATCCACCTTGGCATTCGTGATGGCCGCAGGCTTCATCGCTGATACCGCCAGTCTGCCGATGGTGGTGTCCAACCTGGTGAACATCGTTTCGGCAGACTTTTTTGGCGTGGGTTTCGGTGAATACGCTTCTGTCATGTGGCCAGTGAACCTAGTGGCCGTGGCCGCGACACTGTTCATGCTCTGGATGTTCTATCGCAAGGACATTCCCGCCCAGTACGACGCGGATCAGCTTGAGGCCCCGGAGTCGGTGATTCGAGATCGGGCGACCTTCATTGCTGGCTGGTGGGTACTTGGCCTGCTGCTGGTTGGTCTGTTCGCACTGGAGCCGTTAGGTATCCCCATCAGCGCTGTTGCTGCTGCGTGTGCAATGATCCTGCTGGTCATCGCAGGTAAAGGCCAAATCATCTCCACGAGAAGGGTCATCAAGGACGCGCCCTGGCAAATTGTCGTGTTTTCGCTGGGCATGTATCTGGTGGTCTATGGCCTGCGTAATGCTGGCCTAACCGACTCGCTCTCGGGGCTGCTGAACATATTTGCCGAGCATGGCCTATGGGCCGCTACCTTGGGCACCGGTATCACCGCTGCGCTGTTGTCCTCGATCATGAACAACATGCCGAGTGTGCTTATCGGCGCTCTGTCCATTCAGGGCAGCGACGCTACAGGACTGGTACGTGAGGCCATGATCTACGCCAACGTCATCGGTTGCGATCTTGGCCCCAAGATCACGCCCATCGGAAGCCTGGCCACGTTGCTGTGGCTGCATGTGCTAGCGCAGAAAAATATCCGCATCACCTGGGGTTACTACTTCAAAGTCGGCAGCATCCTCACCCTCCCTATCTTGCTGGTAACGCTGGTGGCACTGGCGTCGCGGCTGAGCATCCCTGTCTAGGAGAAACCCATGAAAGTGCTATTTATGTGTACGGCAAACAGCTGCCGGAGCGTTCTCTCGGAGGGGTTGTTCAACCACCTGGCCCCGAGCGGTTTTAACGCCGTCAGTTCGGGCAGCTTCCCAAGCGGACAACTGAATCCACGCGCCGTGAGTACGTTGCAAGCGCTTGGTATCGACACCACAGATCTCTACAGCAAAGGCTCAGAGGTGTTTTCGGACTCACCACCGGATGTGGTGATCACCGTGTGTGATAAGGCTGGAGGCGAACCCTGCCCGGTCTATTTCGGGCCTGCTGTCAAAAGCCACTGGGGCCTCGCCGACCCTTCCGATGTAGAAGGCACAGACAGCGACATCCAAGCCGCATTTGACGCGACCGTCGTCCAGATTAAAAAGCGTTTCGAGGCATTCTTCAGCTTGGATCATTCGGCGCTCACACCGCAGGAACTGAAGCGCGAGCTAGATCAAATAGGTGAACTGTAATGGACGAATTTTCCTCGGAAAGCAGCCTGGATCTACCTAATCTGGATCAGTCGCTAATCGACTTCGTCACACTGGATCGCCTGCAAGGCAACGAGCAACCGACTCACAAACCACGCATCTTGTTGCTGTATGGCTCAACCCGTGAGCGCTCTTTCAGCAGGCTGCTGACCCAAGAGGCCGCGCGCATCCTGACCCTAATGGGAGCCGAGACCGTCATCTTTGATCCCTCGGGTCTGCCTCTCCCTGATGACGCTCCGGAAGACCATCCAAAGGTTAAAGAGCTGCGGGATCTGGTTCTGTGGTCAGAGGGACAGGTGTGGTGTTCGCCAGAGCGTCACGGTGCAATGTCTGCTGTATTCAAAGCCCAAATAGACTGGATACCTCTCACGTTGGGCGCTGTCCGCCCCAGCCAGGGCAAGACGTTGGCCGTCATGCAGGTCTGCGGTGGATCACAGTCCTTCAACACGGTAAACCAGCTTAGGATCCTCGGGCGCTGGATGCGGATGATCACCATCCAAAACCAGTCGTCAGTACCCAAAGCCTTTCTGGAGTTCGACGACGCAGGGCGTATGAAGCCATCCGCCTACTACGACCGTGTTGTGGACGTGATGGAGGAACTGATGAAGTTCACGCTGATGGTTCGGGGCCGGGAAACGTATTTGGTAGACCGCTATTCGGAGCGCAAGGAAAGCGCCGAAGCACTCTCGAAACGAGTCAATCAAAGATCGATTTGAGCGACCAAGGGGATAGAGGATGAGCAACACCACAGTAAGGATTGCGCAGATTTCGGACGCTCAAGCCATCCAGGCAATTTACGCACCGATGGTTGAGCATACGGCGATTTCGTTTGAGCTTGAGCCGCCCACAGTCGAAGAGATGGCCAAGCGGATTGGGTCGACTTTGCCGACTTACCCGTATCTGGTAGCGGAGCGAGACGGCCAGCTCATCGGCTATGCATATGCCAGTCAGCACCGGGCTCGTGAGGCCTATCGCTGGTCGGTCGACGTCACCGTTTATATATCGCCAGAAGCGCACCGTAGCGGGGTCGGCCGGGCACTGTATGGCGTGTTGCTGCCGACATTGAAAAGGCAAGGGTTTCACGCAGCCTTTGCCGGGATCGCGCTGCCAAACGATGGCAGCGTGGGGCTGCATGAAGCACTAGGCTTCGCTCACATCGGTACGTATCCAGAAGTAGGATTCAAGCATGGCGCTTGGCATGATGTTGGATATTGGCGTATCGCGCTGGATTCAACGAGTCCGCCAAAACTGTCCGTGCCTTTCAGTGAGATCAGTCTCTTCTGAATGGGTCTCGACGGCCATTATGAGCGATGGGAAGATTCTAATACGTAACAAAGTCAATTATGTTCGACTCCTCGAAATGAATACGAGCAAAGTGGGTAAAATCGAAATAGATTTGCCACTTTCGGAAGTTTGCAGATATCGAACGAAACTATTGTTGCCGATGGGGAGGCCTATTAGATTCCAGAAAACAAAAGTAATGGTTCCAAGTACGTTTACAAGGTCTCAGCCACTAAGAAGCAGTGATATACCGCAGATCTACAAATTGGTCGCCAATGCTTGTCTCGCGTTGCCGGCCGCGTCGGGCTCAATGAGGTCACTTGCCAACTGACGCTTATCCTGCAGCATTTGCCAAAGCATCTGGTCGATTGTGTTTTCCACCAGCGGGATTTTCACCACGACCATGCGCAATTGCCCATTGCGGTAGGCCCTGTCCTCAGCCTGGTCCTGCAGTCCAGGCGTCCAGGGGAGGCCCAGGAACATCACATAGTTGGCCGCAGTGAGGTTGTTGCCGGTGCCGGCAGCGGAGGTAGTGGCGGCAAAGACGCGGGTTTCTGGATCACTTTGGAATTGATCGATCGCCTTCTGCCGTTTGCCTACAGAGTCACTGCCGACAACCGTGACGCACCCGTACTCAGCTTGCTTGCACCGAGTGCGAAGTGTTCCTACCGTATCCTTGAACTCACAGAACAAGATTACTTTGTCCTCCGCGTCCAGTTCGCACAGCAGATCCATTACGACACGAATCTTTACCTGCTCAAGCAACTGACGCAGTGATCCCAACCTGGCGAGGCTAGGCCTGTCTTCGAGCCGAATTTGATCGTATTGCTTGCGCTCTTCAGCAGTGAGTTCGATGGGTAAAGTTTGGCGCTGTTTGCCCTTGAGACCGGGCAAGACATCCTTGCGTCGACGGAGCATCCAATCGCCGATTGCGCCCCGCAGATTCATGCGGAAATCCTGACTGCCGGCGAACTGTTCGCAGAATTCTTTCAAGGGCAGTTTCCCAACGGGGTGGCCGGATAGCCGTAGCAGCGTGTGCAGCTCAGATTCTCGGTTGAGGACTGGCGTACCCGTCAGCAGGTAACGGTTGGGTATCTTGGCGGCAATGTCGAAGCCGTGACGTGTCCACGCGGCGGTCGGCTCTTTCAGGCGGTGCGCCTCGTCGATGATCATCACTTCAAAGTGTCCTGCATGCAGAACAAAATCGCCAAGGCGTTCGTAGTTGGTGATAATCCATTGCGAAGAGGGATCAAAGACCTGTTGGCCGATAGTGGCCTTGGGATACACCATCTGGATTTCGCGTTGCCAGTTGATGATCAACGTCGACAGGGTGATAACCAAGATGGGTCTATTAGCTGCTCGGATTGCAGCGGCAATGATTGCTTGGCGAGTTTTACCAAGCCCCATGTCATCCGCAAGCAAGGCGCTTGTGCGCTGTAGCAAGTGCCGGATGCCTGCCGGTTGATGGTCCAGTAAAGAATAACCAGCCAATGCCTGGTTAATCTGTTCGGTAGTGGACCCGGTGCGCTCGATTGAGGGCACCGCGGCTAAATACACATCGGTTGAGGTGCTATCGTCAGCCGCTTTTGCTGCGCGCTCTTGTGGCGGTCCACCAAGACTGATGCGGGTGATTTCATCAGCTGGAACAACGGATCCGTCGGTCAGCAGCTCTTGCACGGTGTCGAGGATTTCGAACTGATCCTCCGACAATCCAAGCTCCAGGATCAAGTTGCTTCGCACCACTTCCGCACCAGCGTCAATGCGCCAGGACTTGGAATGCCCGAGAAACACGCCGTGCATGCGCCTTGAAACGGCGACCGCGCCAGGATGGTAGTCACCTGACAGCAGGATCCCGCCCTGAACGAGTGGAGCTATCCGAAAGGTCAGCCCCCACGTGAATGCCTGCCGATCTGGGTCGTTTTGTGCGGCTGTGATTTTATGTGAAAACGTCTCCCAACTTTCATTGAAACGGTCCTCGGACAACTCCATCAAACGGTGGAAGAGCACATCCAGGTCATCCAGCAACTTGCCTTTTGGTAATCGCCAATAGCGATGTTGAGGATGCTCGGCACGCCGAATATAGAAACCATTACGTTCGAGAAACAGCCGGTTCGCACCCTCAACGTATTGCATTAAGACCCCGAAGTCATAGCCGTCAAAAATGACTTTTTCGACCAGGTCCTGCCGGCGGTTCATCAGACGTGGACGACTCATGTCCTGCTCAATCGTTGGTTGATCCATTCCGCACAGGCCTGGGCATGCATTTTTTTCCGGTTTCGATTTGTATAGCGCGACATGGATAGTGTTTGGTCGGGCCATTCCAGGTTAATGGCGAGCTCACCCGATTTGATCTTTGCCCAAAACCATTGATAGGCCCGGTCAACCCTGGAGCCCGACTTAGGTGTGCGATTGCGGAGCCCTCTCAGTTGTATCGTCACCAGGTGTTTGGGAGTCAATTTTGCTAACGTTTCGCCCCAGGCACTTTCATCCATTTGGATTTCTGCAGAGGCCAACGATTTCCCGTTTTCGCGAACCGAAAAAAGACGGCAGATGCCCCGATAAGCACTGTAGTCGTAACCATCAATGCAATGGCCCAGCGCTCGATGTTCCGCATCAAGATCGGCGGGGCACTTCAGTTCGATAATTTGCAGCCCATTTGGACTCACGAGGGGTGTGCTGGTTGAATAAAGCAGCGGCTTCCAGGGCGTTAAAGAGTCTGTTCTTGTTTGTGGATCTACTGCATCTAAAGCCTCACGGATGTCTATCAACGCGAGGTGAAAGCCATTCACCAAGCTGGCGATCTGGTGATAGGAAGCAGTAGCAATGAAGCTTTTGAGTTTCTGCAGTGCTTCACCAGAAGCTGGTCCGTCGCTCTCATCAACGTTGTTAAAGAGCTCGTTCAGGTCTCGAAAGTCGTCGGCGATTTTGGACCAATTGTCGTCCGACCAATCAGTTGGACACCCTGACAGCAGCCTGTTCCAGTCCTGCGTTTGATCCAGCAGTTGATACGGGATTTTATCCAGCAGCGCGAAGAGAGTGATCCAGTGCGCTTTTTTAAGAGGACGGCGATTGCCCAGTGAGGCTCCCAGCAGCAGTCGATGCCAGGGTCCTTGTGGCCCCTCGCGGCTGATACGGGTCAATGCACTGCCGGTATCGAATACCCGCTGTTGACCCAGGTAGCGCACTGCAGCGCGCGGCGCCTGTAGCAGCCAAGCCAGTGTGTCGGAAAGGGGGAGGCCCGCGTCGGCTATGCGACCTACCAGGCACTCTTCAGCGGAAATCAAATAACGGTCCTCACTCCAGTATGGGCGCCACGCCTGAAGTTCATCCCATGGGCAGTTCATGTATACCTGCTGCTGCCCATCCCACGGCCACGGCCATTGATCTGCTAGTACCAGAAGTGGAATCAGTACTGGCTGGGCTTTTAGGGCCTGAAGGCGGCGTTTTCGGTCACCTTGAGCCAGCCAGTTATAGAGCTTGGGTGAGGGACATTGCGCTGAACGAATGGCGAATAAAAGCTCTTGGTCCAGACACTGGCAAAACTGCTTCAGCGTGCTGCCAATCTGCTTCAGGTAAAATCGGGTGCGGGGATTGAAGTACCGATTGTTGCTCGCCGTCCAATCGAAGCCGCGGCGATTAAAGCTTCCTAGATCTTCAATCGAAAGGGCTTTCGCCCTCTCTCCAGCAGACTTGCAGAAGGAGGTCAGTAGGACGTCTGCATACCAGCGTTTTTCAAACCTGAGCAGTAGCTGCTGGGCCACCATTGCGGTGGGTTTTCTCTTATGCACGCGGTCCTTGCTGAAGATTTTGCAGGCCTTAACCTGATGACCATCGAAGTACTGGAGGTGATCGCCGATTCTGGCCAGGAGCCGCCGTGTTTGATCATCTGTAGAGGGCAGGGCTACGCACCAGCAACGAGTATGGACAGTGGAACTCAGATAGGTATCGATGAAGGAGGTCAGCTGGGAGGGCGGTACGTTAAATTGTAAAGCCCAGGTCTGGGCGACTTCAATTTGCCGGTCTGAGAACTTCTCCAGCTTCGGCGCTAAGATGCGCAGCCCCACCACCGATTGTCTCTTCTGTACGCTCACCCATGACCTCCTCTGCAATTTCGCAGAGGACTGTCAGGTATAGGAATGGTGGGCTTCTAGGGTTAATGCGTAACGGCGTTGTCGGTGATTTATATCGGCAATGGCAGAAGTCACACCCCTCTGGGTTTATTGAGATCTGGTTTGCCATTCAAGTTTGGAAAACTCACCTTGCATCCATTCGATTTGAAGCCTGTGCAACCCCAAAAGTCATAGCCACCGCCCCCTTTTTTTTGTCGCCTTGCGAGGGGTTGATTGCACTTGGGACAGTTGAAAGCGCCACCTGCTGTGGCTGGGCGTGGAGCGGACGCCATCGGCACACTCGGCATTCCACGTTGCTGAGACAGTTCCTCTTCCAGGCGTCTATGCAGACGCGCAACGACAGCTCCATAGGTGTCTTGGCCCTGGGCGACTTTGTCCAAATCCCGCTCCAGCTCCCTCGTAAAATCGAGCTCCACGAAACTGTAGAACCCTTCCAGCTTCGCGATTGTTTCCTCCCCCAGCGGCGCCGGTACCAGCTTGCGGCTTTTTTCCTCAATCATTCCTTTGCTGGTGATGTTCTTCAAGATCGAGGCGAACGTGCTGGGACGACCAATACCGCGGCGCTCCATTTCTTTGATTAGACTGGCCTTGGTGTAGCGGGATGGCGGCTGAGTTTTCTTCTTCAGCAGTTCTCCGTTGTGCACAGAGATGATCTGTTTTGGTGTGAGTGCAGGAACTGGGTTGCTCGCTGCTCCATCTTCCTCATCGTCTGTGTCATCGCCCTTGAGCAGTTTCCGCCACCCAGGATGAAAAAGGGTTTCACCAGTTGCATTGAATCGCAAAGCCTTACCATTTGGGCCAACCGCGAGCAGTTTTACAGCACGCACGTCGAATACCGCCGCTTCGATCTGGCTGGCCAGCGCCCGGACCCAAATCAACTTGTACAGGGCGAGTTCCTCGTCGTTCTCACCAGCTTTTGTATCAGCCCAATGCGTCGGGGTAATAGCGGGGTGGCCTTCCTGCGCGCCTTCGGCGGCCTTGAATGTACGTCGCTCGTCGACGGTCTTCAATCCGATAGATCTAGCTACGGTTCTAATATCCTCCATGGCCTCGTCTGGTACGTTGGGATTATCCGTCCTGTGGTAGGTGATCACGCCTTGTTCATACAATCGCTGGGCGACTTGCATGGTCTTGTCCGGGTCCCATTTCAAGGCGTTGCTGGCTGCTTGTTGAAGGGTGGAAGAGATGAAGGGCGCGGGTGGGTGGCGCTCGGCCTTGCGGTCTTCACAGGACTCGACGACGACATTACGTGTGCCGGCGACGAGTCGGGCCAGGTTGGCATCTTGAACGTAAGGAAAGTCTTTGCTCGCGAAATCCGGTACCGGTTGCCAGTCTGCATACCAGGTGGTGCCCTGATTCATATCCACAAAGTTCAGACGCACACCGAAGTGGTTGATTACCTGAAAGTTGCGGATCTCGCGCTCGCGCAAAACCACCAGGTATACGGCAGGCGATTGCACGCGGCCTGCAGAGGTGGGCTTGCCCATCAGTCGGCGTAGCTCCTGAGTCACCAGGTAACCCACCAAACGATCAAGTACACGCCGGCATTCTTGTGACGCGACTCTGTTCAAATCGATTTGGCGAGGATTGGCTAGAGCCTCTGCGACACGCTTCAGGGTGATTTCATTGAAGGTGATGCGTTTGTAGGATTTGACCGCCAGTACCTGCTGGATGTGCCAGCTGATGCTTTCACCTTCGCGATCCGGATCGGTTGCGAGGTAGATTTCATCGGCCTGTTTAGCTGCGGCCTTGATGGTCCGCACGGCCTTGGCGCTCTTATCCAGGATCTCGTACACCGGTGTGTAATTTTTGCGGACGCCTGTGGTGATCATGCTGTCGTCCTGCCCTCTGGCGGGCAAGTCACGTATGTGCCCACCACTGGCGACAACCAACCAGTGTTCGCCTGGGCGCAGTTTCTTCATCATTGGCTGAAGCTTTTTCAGCTTCCCAGGTGCCTCGATGATCAATAGCTTCACGGTGTGCCCCTTCTCAATTATGCAGAGCGGGACTGTCACGTCATGGCAGGTAAGGCTTCAATGGGAAATGGTCAATGCACAACGGGAGGCTTTTAGCGGCTAGAGGTCCAGCGTCAGCTGCTGTTCCTGGGCAAAGCCCTTTAGCCACGACGCGCGCATCGCAGGATGGTGGTAAGGGCAGTCATACACCCGTAGCCCTTTTCGGGCGGCGTCAGCACCGGCTATTTGAACGGCAGTATGGGGGTTATTGAATTGCCGCCTATCTGCTGGTTTCAAAGAAGTTCGAGATTGCGCCATTGGCTATCGGTCCCCGAAGAACAGATCTATCAGACAGTAACATCACGAATAGCGCATTTTTTTGCATCAAAAACGGAAGTTTTAAACTTCTGTGCTTGAGATAGCCGAATGGAAGTGTGACTCAACCTGAAAGTTAACGAATGGCGCGATTTTTTGCCAACCAATTGGCGGTTTGATGTCAATTCGAAGCTGGCTCGTCCGTCCAGTTCGCAACTCTGATCCACGCGATGAAGTCCTGAGTGGATTGTCCGCTTTGAACACGTAGTTGTTCCAGCTTGCCGTATAAGTGTTCAGTCATTTCGTCGTCGTCGTCAAAGTCGACGCGGTATTCAGTATCTAAGCGGTATTCATCGAGCAAGGTGTTGATAAATCGGCGGGCTTGCCAGGTATCAAGGTCTGTCTCTCCACGGCCCCCCATCAGATACTCTCCCGTTCGCCACCCAACTGGAGCCCATGATGCTCGGTTTATGTCCAGGGTGAGCCCGTAGTAGTCCGGAGCATTCACCTCGCTTTCATCAAAGTAAGCCCAGTAAACACGGCCTAAAGCTGGGTGCTCTGCGCCAATGACAACGTACCCTGTTGGGTCCCTCAAAACTTCATCCATCGGCACGTCCTAATTTGTAGTGGTTCTCTAATGAGGTCGGGGGAAACGATGAGCTGTTTCCCCCAACACCGACAGCTACACGAATGGGCCGAAAAATTAAGCCCCTGTTTTCAGAATTGCGGTGGATCGGTATCTGGATATTCATCCGGGCCTGGAGCTGGCTGCGGCCGCGATTCGGGTCTGTTGGACTGTTGCGAATTCTGGTTTTGCGAAGGCGCCAGATTCACCATGGTCACGCGGTGTGGCAGCATGCCGACCCGGCTGGCCTGGATTTTCAAAGCTTCGAATTCGCCATCGTCGTTCTTCCAACGGTCCATAACGGCGCGACCGGAAACCAGCACTCGCATACCTTTCTGGAACAGTTGCGAATAATGCTCGGCGTCCTTGTGCCACCACTCCACATTCGCCCAAAAACCGCCACGATCTTCGTAGCCGCCTTTGCCATCCGGAATCGAATTGTCGAAGTAAACGTTGGCTCGCATGAGTCGACGTGGGTCTTTATTGCCGTTGGGGAATTCTTTGAATTCCGGTGCAGAACCGATATTGCCTTCCCAGCCTTGTACGGGCGTGCCCATGAGTATTCTCCGAGGTTATTGGTGTTGCGTTGGGTTGTTGAGCTGCTGCAGGCGAGCGGTATACACGGCCTCTGCCTGGCCCATTTTTTCTGCGCACTCGGCGGCCTGTTTGGTGATCGAGTGCAGCAAACTCATTTGCATATTCAAGGTGATGCGCTGCAGCTCCATCACGTAAAGATCCTGCAGCATGGATTCCGGTGTTCTGGGTGAGCCCATCATTTCTGCCCAAACCCCTACGCCCATCCGCCGATCTGTCACCTGCTGCCATCTCAAAAACTGGGTGCCGGCTTGGGTGTTCTGCTCAGTCAACCGCACTGGAACTAGGGTGAATGGATATCGGCGGGCCTGGCTCAGCACTTCCTGGGCAAGAGCTTTTAAGTCCGATTCTTGAGCTCGGCAAAGATCGGCAAATTGGGTCAGCTCCCCCTTACCTTTAAAAGGCTTTAAAAGGCCCTTTAGTGAGGCAGCCTGTTGCAGTCGCTGAAAGGCTTCCTGTTGCAGTGGCCGGAAGGCGGTCTGTTGCAGCGACCCATCATTGGAGGGAATCTGGCCCATGCTCTTTAACCCTCAACGGGGTCATCGAGATGATCATCCGTCTCGGTTTGCTGCTGACCGCGGATGATCGGTGGCGCGAAATTCGAACGGCGGGTGCCTTCCAGGATGTCTTGTGGCAGCTCACCGTACCGCTCGTACATTTTGCGGGCTGCTTCAGCCTTGGCATTGTTTGCAGCGAAGTCGTCGCGGGCAGCGCCTGAGTACTTATAGATCTGGGCCAGACCAAACAGTCTCCGCAGTACCGCTGCGCCTTCGTCGATCCAGGTTTCCATATCGTGGCGCCCGACAAGGCCAACGTGCTGGGCCAACAGAATGCGTCTGACAATTTCGTCGTAGTTCGTCAGCAGGTACACAGCCTGAAATCCCAGGGGATTGGAGATGTACAGCGGGAGGCTGACAGGCTGGATCGAGAGGTTTTCGCTAATGCTGATGGCCGGTGGAAGAGAGGCCATGGCTGTGTCCAGGCGATCTTCGATGGTCTTTAACGCTTCCTTGGAATCGTTGATCTTTTCCTCGAGGAGGATCATCCACCAGTCAGAGTAGGGATCATCCTGTTGGGCGCCTCGAGACATTCGATTGACGACAGTGCAGAACCCTGACAGACCAATGATGCCGGCTTTGAGGTCATTTTTAGGGCGCCCCATCCATATACGAGCGGCGTGGTGAGTGTGAAGGGTGAGCTTCACATCGCTGCGCAGTGAACCGATGTTGAGCCGGAAGTTATCAGCCATGGTGCAGTGTTTCCTTGGGAAGAGGATTGACGTACCCATGCTGCAATTTGGCTATAGGAGACGCAGCATTAAATACGTAGCCCGATGGAAGGGGATTTGTTGAGGCTTCTATATAGGAAGAGCTGAAACTCGCCGGTGCGGACCGAATCCCTTGCGTGGCGGCCACCTCCGGTGCCGGATGCTGTCAGGGTGTTGTGGGCCACAACACTTG
>NZ_JBMDIS010000119.1:0-15805 GCF_057808775.1 Pseudomonas sp. FG86
TAGATGCATCTGTAACTGAACCACTGCTATCGGGGGCAAGCCCCCTCCCACAGGGGTTCCACTGTGATTTCAAGATTGGAGTAGTTCATGCAGCTTTTTAGTCTTCAAGACCAAGTGGCCTTTGTCACCGGCGCCGGCAGCGGCATTGGCCAGGCTATCGCCGTCGGGCTCGCCGAAGCGGGCGCGGATGTCGCCTGCTTTGATCTTCCGGGCAGCCCCGGCATTGCCAGCACGGTAGAGCGCATCCAGGCCCTGGGCCGTCGAGCCCTGGCCCTCAGCGGCACCGTCACCGAACGCGCCGCGCTGGATGCAGCGGTCGCGCGAACCGAACAAGAACTCGGCCCACTCAGCGTGGCCGTCAACTGCGCCGGCATCGCCAACGCCCAGGCCGCCGAGGACCTGGAACTGCAACGCTGGCAAACCACCCTGGACATCAACCTCACCGGCATCTTCCTCAGTTGCCAGGCCCAGGCCGCGGTGATGTTGCCACGGGGCAAAGGCGCGATCGTCAATATCGCCTCCATGTCCGGCAGCATCGTCAATCGTGGCCTGTTGCAAGCCCACTACAACACCTCCAAGGCCGGGGTGATCCACCTGAGCAAAAGCCTGGCGATGGAGTGGGCAGACAAGGGCCTGCGGGTCAATTGCATCAGCCCGGGCTACACCGCCACGCCGATGAACTCACGCCCGGAAGTCGCCGACCAGGTGAAGATCTTTGAACAGACCACGCCCATGGGCCGCATGGCCAGCGTGGACGAAATGGTCGGCCCGGCGATCTTCCTGGTCAGCCAGGCGTCGTCTTTCTGCACCGGTGTCGACCTGTTGGTCGATGGCGGCTTTGTCTGCTGGTAAGGAGCCCCTCATGTCGCAACGATTCAGCGGTAAAACTGTGGTGATCACCGGCGCCTGCCGTGGCATCGGCGCCGGCATTGCCGAGCGCTTCGCCCAGGAGGGCGCCAACCTGGTGCTGGCCTCCAACGACCTGGAGCGCGTGACCTTCACCGCCGACCAACTGGCCCAGGAATACCAGGTCGATGTCCTCGCGCTGGGCATCGACGTCACCCGTGAAGACGATATCGAAAAGCTCTACCGCGAAGGCCACGCACGCTTTGGCAGCATCGACGTGTCGGTACAGAACGCCGGCATCATCACCATCGATCACTACGACAAAATGCCCCGTGCCGACTTCGACAAGGTCCTGCAAGTCAACACCACCGGCGTGTGGCTGGGCTGCCGGGAAGCGGCCAAGTACATGGTCAAGCAAGGCAGCGGCCGGCTGATCAACACCTCGTCCGGCCAGGGCCGCCAGGGGTTTATCTACACCCCGCACTACGCCGCGAGCAAAATGGGCGTGATCGGCATCACCCAGAGCCTGGCGCTGGAGTTGGCGCGGCATAACATCACGGTCAACGCGTTCTGCCCCGGCATCATCGAAAGCGAGATGTGGGACTACAACGACCGCGTATGGGGCGAGATCCTCAGCACCGATGAAAAGCGCTATGGCAAGGGTGAACTGATGGCCGAGTGGGTCAAGAACATCCCCCTGCGCCGAGCCGGCAAACCCTCGGACGTGGCGGGATTGGTGGCATTCCTGGCCTCCGATGACGCGGCCTACCTGACCGGCCAGGCAATCAATATCGACGGCGGCCTGATCATGTCGTAAGGGTTTGGTATCCTCACCCGCATTGATTTCACCACTGAGGCCTTCATGAGCCAGATCGAAGAACAGCGCCTGATCACCAAGATCGCGAGCCTCTATTACGAAGAAGGGCTCAAGCAGTCCGAGATTTCCGCACAGCTGGACCTGTCCCAATCCTTTATCAGCCGCGCCCTGCGCCGGGCGCTGCAAGAAGGCGTGGTCAAGATCACGGTCATGCGCCTGCAAGGCCTGCACCTGGAGCTGGAAACCCAATTGCAGCGCCGTTATGGCGTGCGCCGGGTGATCGTGGTGGAAGCCACCGAACCGGGCAACGATGAAAGCATCAAGCAGGCCATCGGCTCGGCCGCCGCTCATTACCTGGAGACCAGCCTGTCCCCCCAGGACCATATCGGTATTTCGTCGTGGAGCAGCACCATTCGCGCCATGGTCGGCCATTTGCATGCACAACCGGGCAAGCAAGGCGCCCAGGAAGTGGTACAACTGTTGGGCGGCGTCGGCAACAAAGGCGCCTTCGAAGCCACCCTGCTGACCCAACGCCTGGCCACCCTGCTCAACTGCCCGGCGTTTTTGCTGCCGTCACAGAGCATCGAGCAATCGGTGGAAAGCAAGCAGCGCATCATCGAAATGGAAGAGGTCAAGGAGGTGCTGCAACGCTTTGACAGCATCACCCTGGCGATTGTCGGCATCGGCGACCTGGAACCCTCGCAGCTGCTGCGCAACAGCGGCAACTACTACACCGAAGACATGCTGCGCCTGCTCGCCGAACGCGGTGCCGTCGGCGATATCTGCTTGCGCTACTTCGATGCCCAGGGCAAGCCGGTGCTGGAAGAAGATGAAGAATTCGTGGTGTCGGTAGCGCTGCCCAAGCTGCGCTCGATCCACCGCGTGCTCGGCCTCGCCGGCGGGTTGAACAAGGTCCAGGCGATTCGTGGGGCGCTCAAGGGCGGCTACCTCGACATCCTGATCACCGACCTCGACACCGCCCAGGCGCTGAACCACTAACCCTCATTCTGGAGACTGCCGCTCATGACGTCCAAGCTCGAACAACTCAAGCAATTCACCACCGTGGTCTGTGACACCGGCGACCTGGAAGCCATCAGCCGCCTGCGCCCGGTCGACGCCACCACCAACCCTTCCCTGCTGCTCAAGGCCGCCGCCATCCCGGAATATGCCGAGCTGCTGCGCAGCGCCGTGGCCCATGCCAAGGGTGACGTGGGCCTGGCCTGCGACCACTTTGCAGTGGCGGTGGGTGCCGGCATTCTCAAGGTGATCCCCGGGCGCATCTCCACCGAAGTCGACGCACGCCTGTCCTTCGACGAAGACGCATTGTGGGCCAAGGCCAACCAGTTGATCGCCCTGTACGACCAGGCCGGTATCGGCCGCGACCGCGTGCTGATCAAACTGGCCTCCACCTGGGAAGGCATCCGCACCGCCGAGCGCCTGGAAAAAGCCGGGATCCAGACCAACCTGACCCTGTTGTTCTCCTTCGCCCAGGCCGTGGCCTGCGCCGATGCCGGCGTGTTCCTGATCTCACCATTCGTGGGCCGTATCTACGACTGGTACCGCAAGAACACCGGCCTGGACTACACCGGCGTTGATGATCCGGGCGTGCAGTCGGTGACGCGCATCTACAACTACTACAAGACCAATGAAATCAAGACCGTGGTGATGGGCGCCAGCTTCCGCACCCTCAGCCAGATCGAACAACTGGCTGGCTGCGACCGCCTGACCATCAGCCCGGACCTGCTGCAAAAGCTCGACGAAGATCAGGGCACCCTGGAACGCAAGCTGGTGCCAGGCACCGACGGCGAACCGCGCCAGCGGCTGACGCAGGCGCAATTTCGCTGGGCGTCGAATGAAGATGCAATGGCCACGGAAAAACTCGCGGAAGGTATCCGCCAGTTTGCGCGTGACCAGGAAAAGCTGGAGACCTTGCTCGGCGGGCTTTAAGCCCGCCCCGTCAGGGTGAAACCGCCTGCACCGCGATGTTTTCGAACGGCATCGGTACCGACTTGATCGCGCCATCCAGGTTACGGTACCGGTGATACACACCGGCTGACGGCAACAGCCGACCGCGTTCAACCACACGGCGACCGTCCAGCACGTAACGCACCGTCTGCTCCCCTGCATCCGCCCCCTCGCCCGCGCGCAGGTCTTGTGCAAGCACGCGCATGGTCTCGTCAATGCAGACTTCAAGTTGCTCGTTCACCTTGGCCCACTCCAGGTGGCCATCGTCGATGCATTGCGCACCACAGCTGCGAAACGGCTGCCCGACCACGTCAATGCGCCGTTGATACAGCACCGACCCGGCGATGTCCTGGACCTGCACCCGGTTGACCAGGATAAAGCTGCCCCGGTCCGCGCTCAGCACCAGCCGCGGTTCGACCAGCACCAGCGCGCTGACCGGCCCCTGTGCCGAAGGCAGGCCAGCCGCCTGGCCGGTCTGTTGATAGCGTCGGGAAAAGATCGCTTCCAGGTTTTTCTCGCCGAGCAGCGTCGTCATCGGGCGTGCATCGTGTTCTGCACTATTGCGCGCATCGCGTTCGAGCACACCCGCGCCGGTCTGGGTATTAATGGCGCTGGCGATCAACAACCCCACCACGCCCCCGGCATTCACCGCGCTGCGGGTGACATTGTCACTGACTTGAGCGGCGTCCGCCGCGCGCTTGCTATCAATCACCATCGACGCGGTGACAAGGCCCTGCGCCGGCCACCGCACTTCGACCTTGGCGCCGTGGGCATTGATATAAGACAGCGCGGACGGCGTATTGAAGCCCGGTTCAGGCAGCGGATGCTGGGCGCACGCCCCCAGCATCAGGCCACTGGCAATGAGCAAGGCACTGCCCAGGACCTTCATTGGGCGAACGGAGTGATGACCAGTTGACGGCTGCTGTCCACGGCCTGGTAGTAGGCGTTCGACAAGTTGCTGAAGTTGGGTTGGTCCCACTCACCCTGCGCCGGCTGAGTCACGGCAAACGGCTTGTACCAGAGCAGGTGATTGTCACGCAGGTCGACCACCAGGCCGATACCGCCCACTTGCGGGGTCGGCACGCTGGTAGGCACCACGCTGTAGTAGGTGCGGTATGCGCCACTGGCGGTGTAGGAGATCAACAGCAGGCGATCCACGCCGTACTTGGCTTGCAACGGCGTCAGGTCACGGCCGAAGAAGCCTTCGCGGAATTTGGTTTCCTTGAACTTGGCGAGGTCGATCGACTCGTCCACGCGCTTGGCCTTGTAACCCTTGGCCACCAGCTTGGCGACGATTTCATCGGGAATACTGGCGGCGTCCTGCAGCTTCCAGGTACTGACGTGGGTGCTGAGTTTACTGTTGACACCCTTGTTGATCGCCAGGTCCAACAGCCCCTGATTGCCACCGAGCACCAGCTCCGAGGGCGGCAAGGCAGTCATGGCCACGCCAATGGTCTGGCTCTTGTCGTTCCAGAACTGGGTGTCGAGTTCAACCGGCTTTTGGATATTGGCTGCGCAACCAAACAGGCCGGAGCAGATGAAAAACAGGGCGATACAGTTTCGGAACGTGCGAAATGCCACGGGAAAAGTCCTTTTAAAGAGTGGATTGCCAGCAGTGTCTGACGAGCAAATGCCATCACCATGCCATCATTGGCTGGGGATATTAAAAGCAGGAAAAAATGGCGTCAACTTAATAACAGTGTGGGTGTTCGAAGGCGACCAATGGTCGCCCGCGGCGATCAAGCCGGCGTCTGCGCCACACCCTGCCCAAAGCGCCTGATTGCCAGGCAATACCCGATCAACGCCACCGCTGCCAGCAACCCGCCCGCCGCGCCGATCCAGGCGAAGCCGAAGTGGCTGCCGACCCAACTGCCCATCAGCGCGCCACCGCCAATACCAATGTTGTAGATACCGGAAAACATCGCCATGGCCACATCGGTGGCGTCCGGTGCCAACACCAGCACTTTCGACTGCATGGCCAGGCCGAAGCCCATGATCGCCATGCCCCAGAACACACTCAGGCCCACCAGGTACGACTGCGCACCACTCAATGGCAGCAACAGCGCCAGGCACGCCGCGAGCAGGAACACCGCACCGATCACGAACAGATGGGGGTTGAAGCGGTGTACCAGGCTGAACAGCAGCGAACCGAGGATGCCCGCACCACCGAACACCAGCAGGAACAGGGTGACCACATTGCCGCTCAGGCCCGCGACGCCTTCAACGAAAGGTTCGATGTAGCTGTAGGCGGTGAATTGCGCAGTCACGGTCATGGCAGTGAGCACATACAGCGCCACCAGCGCCGGGCGCTTGAACAGCAGTGGCAGGCTGCGCAACGAGCCGGAGTTCTGGCTGGGCAACAGCGGCAAGGTGCGCGCCAGCCAGAACACCAGGGCGGCGGCGAAGGCGGCGATCACCAGGAACGTGGTGCGCCAGCCCATGGCTTCACCGAGCAGGCGGCCCAGGGGAATGCCGAGGACCATCGCCAGGGACGTGCCGGTGGCCAGCAGCCCGAGGGCTTGCACCTGCTTGCCGGCGGGCGCCAGGCGCACGGCGAGGGAAGCGGTGATCGACCAGAACAGCGCATGGGACAAGGCAATGCCAATACGGCTGACCATCAACAGGCCGAAGCCGGTGGCCACGCTGGAGAGGATATGGCTGGCGATGAACAGGCAAAACAACACGATCAGCAACTTGCGCCGCTCGATATTGCGGGTCAGCAGCATCACCGGCAGTGACGTCACCGACACCACCCAAGCGTAGATGGTGAGCATCAGGCCAACGCTGGCAATCGGCATGTCGAAGCTGGCGCCGATGGCGCTGAGCAGCCCGACGGGGACGAATTCGGTGGTATTGAACACAAAGGCGGCCAGCGCCAGGGCGATGACCGGCTGCCAATTGGCTTGGGGGGTTGCGGCTGAAAGGCTCATTGAACGGTGCGGCACTCTGGCGATGATCGAGCGGCCACCCAGGAGGAGCGCCGCCGCCCAGCATTCTATAGGT
The DNA here is from genome assembly GCF_057808775.1 of Pseudomonas sp. FG86. NCBI lineage: Bacteria > Pseudomonadati > Pseudomonadota > Gammaproteobacteria > Pseudomonadales > Pseudomonadaceae > Pseudomonas > Pseudomonas sp. FG86. The sequence goes on from NZ_JBMDIS010000119.1 coordinate 6,632, forward strand.
TTCTCGGGCGGCTGTTGACGCTGATCCCAGGCATTCGTCGTCCGATCCCTCATGACGAGGCCAGGGCCATCACGTCAGCGAGCGGCGCCATCGGCTTGCCGAGCTTGCCTCCCACGGGTAACGCGGGTGGTAATAACGCCCGGCGTGACAGGCCGCCTGGGCGCCGGCCACCGATGCAGCGCGGTGCCCATTGAAGCGAGTGCCACGACTGGCGGGGAACGCCACGTCGCGTCAATCACCGCAGCACTGCGCGCATTTGTCGCACACCCTGTGCCCGGCCAGCGCGCGCCTGAACTCAAGCGGCCCTTGACCGACAACCTGAGCCGCCCTACAGCCGGGAAAGATTCCCCACCCACGACCCCCTGTTGATGCTCATGCCGACACGGCTGACCGAGCGGCTATTTGCGTCGGCGCCTGGGCGTGGGATCACGGATCCACCTGCCCCATCATTTCCGGGATGCTTTCCGGCCGGTTGGCATAACGCTGCGCCAACGCCGCACAGACCATCAACTGAATCTGATGGAGCAGCATCAACGGCAGGATCAGCACCCCCATGGTCGCCCCGGCGAACAGCACCTGGGCCATCGGCACGCCCGTCGCCAGGCTCTTTTTCGAGCCGCAGAACAAGATGGTGATGCGGTCTTCCTGGTTAAAGCCGAACGCCTTGCCCAACACGGTGGACGCCAACAGCACCAGGCCCAGCAACACGCAGCAGGCCACCACCAGGCCGCCCAGTTCCCACAGCGGGATCTGGTGCCAGATACCTTCGTTGACCGCCTCGCTGAACGCCCCGTACACCACCAGCAGGATCGAGCCCTGGTCGACGAATTTCAGCCAAGCCTTGTTACGCCCCACCCATGCGCCGATCCAGCGCCGAGCGATCTGCCCGGCGATAAACGGCAGCAGCAGTTGCACACTGATCTTCAAGATCGCATCGAGCGTAGAGCCGCCTTCACCGTGGACATTCATCAACAGGGTCACCAGCAACGGCGTGAGGAAGATGCCGAACAGGCTCGACGCCGCCGCGCTGCAAATCGCCGCCGGGATATTGCCGCGGGCCAGGGAGGTGAAGGCAATCGCCGATTGCACGGTGGCCGGCAGCGCACAGAGGTAAAGCATGCCCATGTACAGGTCTTTGCCAATCAACGGCGACAACACCGGCTTGAGCGCCAGGCCCAGCAGTGGGAACAGCACGAAAGTCAGGCTGAATACCAGCAAGTGCAAGCGCCAGTGGCCCGCCCCGGCGACGATGGCCTGGCGCGACAGTTTGGCGCCGTGCAGGAAAAACAGCAGCGCGATCGCCAGGTTGGTCACCCAGCCGAAGGCCACGGCGGTCTGGCCACTGGCGGGTAGCAGGGAGGCGAGGATCACCGTGGCGATCAGCGTCAATGTGAAGTTGTCAGGCAGAAAACGGGGGCGAGTCATAAGCAGGATCTTCCGGGGGTTGCCAAGAGCGTCACCGCGACTCTAACGTAACGCCTTGTTACCGACTAACGCCAATGAGCCAGTAAATGCCGCCTAAAGGACATGACAAAACCGTGCGCCGCAGCGTGCCCGGGCTTTCCAGCCTGCCACGGCCGGTGTATGGGCGTACCGAATCGCTGCCCAATCGCGCCCTCACCCGTCGGCACAGCCACCCGTGGGTGCAATTGTCCTACGCGATTTCCGGGGTGCTGGAGATCCAGACCAGCGCCGGCCGTTTCGTCGCGCCGCCTCAGCGCGCGGTGTGGATTCCGGCGGGCATGCCGCACCGGGTGTACAGCTCGCCCCACACCGAGATGCGCAGCCTCTACTTGGATTGCCGGGTCACCGCCTGGGCCGCCGAACGTTGCCAGGTGCTGGAGGTGAGCAGCCTGTTGCGTGAGCTGATTCGCAGCTTCAGCGCGTTGCCGGTGGAATACGCCGAGGACGGCCCCGATGGTCGCCTGGCCCAGGTGATACTGGATCAATTGGCGGCGGCGCCCCAAGTGGATTTGATGCTGCCATTGCCCCTCGACCCCAGGTTGCGCCAGATCTATCGCAGTTTGAACCTGCACCCGGAACAGCAGACGACATTGGGCGATTGGAGCGGGAAGCTGGGGGTCAGTGAAAAGACACTGAGCCGCTTGTTCGTGCGTGACACCGGCCTGACGTTTCGGGCCTGGCGCCAGCGTTTAAGGTTATTGAGCGCCCTGCCCGCCTTGGAGCAAGGCGAGCGGGTCACAGATGTGGCGTTGAGCTGTGGCTATGAGTCCACCTCGGCGTTTATCAACGCGTTTCGGCAGCAGTTCGATGCCACCCCCGGTGAATTCTTCCGCTGACACTAATGTGGGAGGGGGCTTGCCCCCGATGGCAGTGGAACAGTCAGCTTATCTGTAGCTGACCCACCGCTATCGGGGCAAGCCCCCTCCCACAATGTTGACCGTACTTCCAATGGGGATCGACGTTCAGCTGCCGTTGCCGCCGTGGGCCTCTTCGAAGAAGTAGTCTTTCCAGCTCGCCGCCTTGTTTTTCAGCACGCCGAGCTCATGCAATTTCTCGGCATAAATATAGGTCCGCTGCGGCACGATGGTGAAGTCGATTTCCGGGTCCTGGACGATTTTCTCCACCAGGTCCAACGGCAGCTTGGATTGCTCGACGCGAATATACGCCTTGGCCGCCGCCGGTTTGTCAGCCTTGATGATCGTCTCCGCCTCCGCCAGGGCGTCATAGAACGCCTTGTAGGTCTTGGGGTTCTCGTCGTGGAATTTCTGCGTGGTGTAGAGCACGTTGAAGGTGGCCGGACCGCCAAGGATGTCGTAGGAACTGAGCACCTTGTGTACGTTGGGGTTCAACAGTTCCTGGTACTGGAACGGCGGGCTGGAGAAGTGCGAATTGATCTCCGAACCGCCGGCAATCAGCGCCGCCGTGGCGTCGGGATGGGCCAGGCTGATGGAGATGTCATCGAATTTCTTGTAGTGGGCGTCGCCGAACTGCTTGGCGGTTTCGATCTGCAAGGTGCGCGACTGGAAGCCCACGCCGGCGGCGGGCACGGCGATGCGGTCTTTCTCGGTGAAGTCCTTGAGGGTCTTGACCTTGGGGTTGTTGGACAGCAGGTAGTTGGGCATCGAACCAAGGGAGGCGATGGCCTTGACGTTCTGTTTGCCCTGGGTGCGGTCCCATAGGGTGAGCATCGGCGGCACACCGGCCGACACCACGTCCAGCGCGCCGGCCAGCAGCGATTCGTTCATGGCCGTAGCGCCGGAAATGCTGTTCCATTCCACCTGGATATCCAGGCCCTGTGCCTTGCCGTGTTTTTCGATCAGGTGCTGGTCGCGCACTACATCAAGGATCAGGTAACCGATGCCGAACTGCTGGGCGATACTGATCTTGCCTTCGGCCTGGGCGCCGGGGCTGAGTAACGCACCGGCGGCGGCCAGGGATGCGGCCAGGAGGGTCAGGGAGGAACGTTTGAAAGTCATGGAGGGCTGCCGCGTTTTCGAGGAGGTGATGAAGCCTAGCGGCGGTTTTTAAGAGCGCAAAAGAATATCGCGATCTATTGTTATGCAAATCATCCCCAAATCGGCGCCCGGCTGCTATTGTGCCGCGCTTTGAAAAGCCGCCTGATACCTGCGAGGAAATGGACGTTGAACACTGACGAAAAAATGACCGGGGACCTGTTCGAGGTGGATAAGCGCCTGTCACTCAAGCCCGTGGTGGACTTCAACGCCTACCTGCGCAGCGCATTTGGCGATGGCCCGTGCACCTGCGTACGGTGTGCGGCCAGTGGCGGCGATGAAAGCAGCTATGAACAGCAACACACGTTCACCTTCGACGCTAAGCCGACCCACCGTCGCTTTGCGTCCACGGCCGGCAGTGATGTGCTGTTGATGCTCAAGAAAGCCTGGTTGTCCTACACCAAGGCCGAACTTACCGGCGCGGGTAACCTGGCAATAGATGGGGTGAAGGACTTTGTCGAACCGCAGTTACACAAACGCTTATTGCCGCTTTTTTTGGCCAGTGGGCTGGTCAAGGAAGTTGATGGAGAACTGCGGTTATTACCACAGTCGGCAGCCTGATAAGGCTCGGACTCTGCGAGGAAACTGACCTCCGCTTGGATGGCAATTTCCAGGTATCTGAGTCGCGTTGTACCATCAGAAAGTCACGAGCGTGCCGCCGAACAGGGACAATCCGGCGTCAACCACAAAGGAATGAAGTTGATGAATCAAGAATGCATCACCCGCTACTGGCACGCCGTTGAGCTGTTACAACCTCAATCAGCCCCGAAAATAGAAAAGCGCGACGGCCTGTTTTCGTCGTTTTTCCATGACGTCAACGCTGCTCGAACGGTGATGCCTTGGTCTGAAGAGAGTCCCGTCGCAGGCCAGCAGATCCCAGGCAAGAGGGTCTGGAGCCATACCCTATTCGCCCACCTGTACGACAGCCAGGCAGTGGCCGATGAGCTCAAGCAGCTTTACGGCGCCGACCAAGGCTACAAAGAACATCCAAAACGCCGAGAGTCTGCACTCTTTGCTCTGAAATTCACGGCTCAGGGCATGATGGTGCAAGACAGCCTGGTGCTCTCCAGCGAAGCCTGGTTCCTTGGCCGCGCGCTGAGCAAAAGGGATTGGACCCGAGGTTTCGACGACGACCAGAATTGCTTGCGTGAAGACATTAAGGTGCTGATGGGTGGCCAGGTCGACGCGGACGCGCTGCTCCAGTTGACGGTCAACATTCGCCAGTTCCTTGGCCTGGATAATTTTTTCCCAGAGCCCGCTCAACTTCGCCACCGGTGGCGCTCCACCCCCGTCAAGGAAAAGAAACCGGAGCAGGAAGACGACCCGCTCAACAGTTTCCTGCTCTCAGACCTCGCCGACGTGTCAGACAGCTTGCGAAAAGGCCTGTCGAGCAAGGCGCTTGATCAATACCTTGCGCGGCACGCCCCGGACAATCGCCTGCACATCGATGATGACGATGCCAGCTTGTCAGTCATCGAGCGATTGACGCCCAAGCATTACGCATCGGGATGCTGGCCTGCGGAACACCATCTTGGGCTGGTGCATTCTCAGCAACTGGCGGTGAACACCATCATGCGCACGCTGGGCGATGGCGGGGGCATACTCGGTATCAACGGCCCGCCCGGTACTGGCAAGACCACCTTGCTACGGGATCTTATAGCCGCCGTGGTCACTCAGCGAGCCGATAAACTCGCCAGCCTGCCTCGCGCCTCTGCAGCGTTCATCGACGATGTACCGGAAAAGGCCGGCGACGGTAACGATGCCCAAAAAGTCCATAAGCTCAACCCTGCCCTGCTCGGTTTTGAAATAGTCATTGCGTCTTCGAATAATGGGGCTGTTGAAAACGTCACTCTAGAACTGCCCCAACGAGACAAGGTCGACCCAAGCTGGCTGGCGGAAGCCGACTACTTTAGCGAACTGGGCGAATTGGTCAGTGGTAAACCCGCCTGGGGCTTGATTTCAGCAGCGCTGGGCAGCAAAACCCGGCGTAATGCGTTCATCAGCCGATATTTCTACGGGAAATCACCCGAAAAGCCCAAGGCCGGCAGCACGCTCGATGACCACAACGATTGGATGACGGCTATGGACGCCGAAGCACTTGAGGATCAACAGGAGCCCAACGAGTCTGAATCGGGCGACCTGCCTGATGACGCCGAAGAACCGGGACCTCAAGGCTTTCTGGGCTGGCTGAAAATTCAAGTCGATGTCACGCGGACCACCGCTCAACGCCTGCAAACCTGGAAGCAGGCGGTCGCCGCCTATAACGCGGCGAGGTCACATGCCGAACAACTGAGTGCCGACGCCCTGCGCATCAATGCGCATATTCAGGCCCTGAATGATCTACGCCATCAGATTACTGAGCAGACCGACACGCTCAAGCAGTTGAGCAGCAAAATCAAAGACGTCGATGGGCGACTCGCACAACTTGACGAGGTCGAATTCAAACCCGCTGAGGAGGCTCTTCAACAGTGCCTGCGCGAACTGCAATCACACCATCGGGACACGCCAGGCTTCTTTGCCAATTTGTTTAGCCTGTGGGGAGCGCAACGCAGCTGGAACACCGTAGGCCGCCTTATCAACGCAAGGCGTTCAGTCGCGCAAGAGGGCTTTGAACGCGTCAAGCGCAGTACGCTTCGCCAAGCAGCCGAACGCAAACTGCTTGAGGGCCTGTATAGCGAAGCCAACGCTACGCTGGTGCACCTGCAGTCACGTCAGCGCCAGCACTGCGAACACATCACTGCCCTGGCACAGGCCTGCAAAGCAGACCATTTATTGGCCTGGCTCAAGCACGGCATCATCGGACGCGGTGAGGCCATAGAGCTGGTTGAGCCTTGGGCGATTGCTGGGTGGCGACAGGCACGGGCACGCGTTTTCATCCAGGCACTCAAGCTACATCAATGCTTGTTCGAACTCGAAGCCAAGCGTATTCGCACCAACCTGTTTTTCATTAACAGCGTACTGCAAGGGGGCCGTTTCCGTGGCCTCTCCCGCGATGCAATCCGTTCTGGCTGGGCGTCATTGTTCATGCTTGTTCCTGTTTTGAGCAGCACTTTCGCGTCTTTTGCTCGCTCATTCGGCTCATTGGGTGTAGGCGAAATCGGCTGGCTACTGGTGGATGAAGCAGGCCAGGCCACACCGCAGGCAGCAGTGGGCGCACTGTGGCGTGCTCGGCGCGCGGTATTGGTTGGAGACCCTTTGCAACTCAAGCCTATCGTCACCGTATCGGATGCCGTACTGGAACATATGCGCACACGCTATGAGGTCGATGAGCACTGGCTCCCAAACCGCCAATCCGCGCAAACTCTGGCCGACGAAGCCACGCAATGGGGTCGCATGATGGGCCCGGTGGATGATAAGCGATGGGTCGGCTTGCCCCTGGTGGTCCACCGTCGCTGTGATAGACCGATGTACGCGCTAGCCAACCGGATCGCCTATGACGGGGTGATGGTATTTGGCACTCGCCCCCCTCCCCCGGAAAAAGAAACCACCGCCAGCTTGCCTACAGGTTGGGTTCAGGCCAGCGGCGGGTCCACCGGGAATTGGGTTCCTGCAGAAGGAGATGCGCTGATGCGCTTGCTGACAAGCCTTCGTGCAGACGGCGTAAGCATCTCCGACATATCTGTTATTACGCCTTTCCAGGCAGTGCGGGACCGCCTCAGGGATCTGCTTCCACGCAAGATGGTCTACGGCACCATCCATACGATGCAGGGCAAAGAGGCAGCGGTGGTCATCATGGTGCTGGGTGGCAACAGTGAAAACCCAGCTGCGCGTGATTGGGTGGTCAGCGAACCCAATCTACTGAACGTTGCAGCAACACGAGCCAAGCGACGCTTCTATGTGATCGGTGATCGCAACGACTGGCGCGACCGCTTGTTGTTCTGTGACGTAATGGACTTACTGGTACCACAGGTACTGACGGAGCTGGCTCCGTTCAAATGAGGGTTGACGCAACCATTACTGCTTCAATCTTGCCTGTTTCTGCTTTTGGCTTGCGCAGCGTTCGTGGGAAGGGACAGCATGGCCACTATGAACGCTCAATTGATCGAACTGCGCACCTTGGCCGCCAAGGCTGAAAACCACCGGACCGAGACCGGCCTCCCCCGGGAGGCCATGGTGCAGATACGGCGCGGGTTCTGGGCGAAACGAAAGATCAGCACCGGTAAATCCAAAGAGTTGCAGATCTGCTGTTCGCGTTGATAACAAGGAGCTTTGATGCCTGCATCAAGCAAAAAGATGAGCCTGCTGGGCCTGACCGCCCTGGTCGCGATCAATATGATGGGCTCGGGCATCATCATGTTGCCGGCCAGCATGGCGCAATTGGGGGCCATTTCGTTGCTGTCGTGGGGTGTCACGGCGGTCGGTTCGATGGCAATTGCCTACGGCTTTGCCCAATGCGGGATTTTTTGTAAGCGCAGCGGCGGCATGTCGGCCTACACCGAAGAGGCCCACGGCAAGTCCGGGTTCTTCATGTGCTCGTTCCTGTATTTTCTCTCGCTGATCATCGCCAATGTGGCGATTGCGCTTTCAGCGGTAGGTTATCTGTCAGCGTTTATCCCCTGGCTGGGCAGTGGACCGGCGCCATTGTTTATCGGCAGCCTGGCGTTGATCTGGCTGACCACCGCGGCCAACTTCGGCGGCCCACGCATCACCGGGCGCATCGGCGTGGTGACGGTGTGGGGCGTGATCCTTCCGGTGGCGGGGCTGTGCGTGATCGGCTGGTTCTATTTCCGGGCCGAGGTGTTCACCGCGGCATGGAACCCGCACGGACGCTACCTGTGGGACGCCGTCAGCGCGAGTATTCCCCTGACCCTGTGGGCCTTCCTCGGCATGGAGTCGGCCGCCCAAGGCTATGACGCGGTCGAGAACCCCGAGCGCACCGTACCGCTGGCGTGCCTGCTGGGCACGCTGGGGGTGGCGGTGGTGTATGTGCTGTCGACGTCGGTGATCCAGGGCATCGTCCCCAACGCTGAGCTGGCCGCCTCCTCCGCGCCGTTTGCGCTGGTCTATGCGCAGATGTTCAGCCCCTGGGTGGGCAAGCTGATCATGGCGCTGGCGGTGGTGGCTTGCATCGGTTCGCTGCTGGGTTGGCAATTCACCCTGGCGCAGACGGCCAAGATGTCGGCGGACCAACGCCTGTTTCCACGCTTTTTCAGCCGGGTCACCCAGGCCAATGCGCCGGTGCTGGGGCTGCTGGCCTGTGCGACGTTGCAAAGCCTGATCGCCTTGTCGACCATCTCGCCCAGCGCCAGTGCGCAGTTCAGCAAGCTGGTGAACCTGGCGGTGGTGACCAACCTGGTGCCCTACGTGACCGCCCTCAGCGGCTTGCTGGTGATGATGCACAAGGCGCGCGCCAGTGCGACGGTACAGGCGCGGAACACGCTGGTCGTCGTATTAGCCGTGGGGTATTCGCTGTATGCGATTTACGCATGCGGGGAAGCGCCGGTGTTTGGCGCGATGCTGGTGTTGGCGCTGGGGTATCTGTTGTATGGGTTTCTGGCCAATCGGTTTGTTGGGGAACCAGCAGATCCACCCGAGGCCTGACGATCCCCTGTGGGAGATGTCGAGCTTTAGCGAGGCTTCGAAGGCGGTGGTGCTGTTGGCAGGTGTGTTGGCTGACACGCCGCCATCGGGGGCTTGCCCCCTCCACATTTTTACCGAGTACACCAGCCACAACACCGGTCGGCTCCAAGGCAGCAAA
>NZ_JBMDIS010000012.1:0-136618 GCF_057808775.1 Pseudomonas sp. FG86
CGCCAGGTTTTGGGGCTGCTACGCAGCCCAACGCGGGGCAAGCCCGCTCGCCACAACAAGCCTGCTTGCCACAACCCGCCGTGCTAGCCACTACAAAGCCCGCTCGCCACAGGCTTTTCGTCAGCCATTGTCACTGATCATCAAAATACCGCTCATGCCAATCCACCAGCGGCTGTGGTGAGTTGAGCTTCTGTCCGTAGATCACCGAATAAGACAGCACGTTCTGTACATATTGACGGGTTTCATCGAACGGAATGCTTTCCACCCACACGTCGAAACTCAGGTGGTCGGCGCCGCGCAGCCATTGACGCACGCGGCCGGGGCCGGCGTTGTAGGCGGCGGAGGCGAGCACCCGGTTGCCGTTGAACTGGCTGTGTACCTGGCTGAGGTAGGCCGCGCCGAGCTGGATGTTTTTATCCGGGTCCAGTACCTGGGCGGGTGAGGCCAGGGGGATACTGAACTTGCGCGCGGTGTCCTTGGCGGTGCCGGGCATCAGTTGCATCAGGCCGCTGGCACCGACGCCGGAGCGGGCGTCGTCCATGAAGGCGCTTTCCTGGCGGGTAATAGCGAACACCCAGCTCGAATGCAGGCCGCGTACCTTGGCTTCGCGCACCAGGGTGTCGCGGTGGGCCATCGGGAAGCGGATGTCCAGGTCGTCCCAGTACTGAGCCTGGCTGATGGTGCGAATCGCCGGGAAGTACCACTTCATGTCATAGGCCAGCTTGGCCTGGGCGACCATTTCGTCACGGTCAAAGTGACGGCTGACGTGGTACCACTCGCGGCGACCGTCCACCACCTGGCCACGGGCATAGAACTCGAGGGCACGCCGCACGCCGGGGGTGTTGCGCACCTTGTTGATCAGCGCCTGGCTCATCAACAGCGGCTTGTTGATCAACTGGTACGGCGCCTTGGAGCGGTCAGCGGCGAGGAAACCGTAGAAATCCCGCTCCCTCGCCAGGTTCTTGTACAGCACCAGGGCTTGCGGGTTTTTCGGCTCGGCCAGTTCCAGGCTTCGGGCCTGCCAGTAGCGCCAGCGATTGGTGGTGGCCAAGTCTTGTGGGAGTTTTCGCGTCAACTGATAGGCATCTTCCCAGCGGGCCAGGCGCAGCAGCAGGCGCAGGCGCCATTCGGACACGGTGTTGTCGCGCAGTTCGGGGTCGTACTTGGTCATCACCTCAAGGGCGCGTGGATCGAAGCGCTTGGCCAGGGTCAGGCCGATTTCACGAGCGATCGCCACTTTTTCGTCACGGGAGAAGTGCATGCTGCTGGCATAGCCGTCGAGCAGGGCCATGGCCTTGTCCGGGTCCTGGCGAGCCAGGCGGCGCAGGCCCAGGCCCACGGCGTCAGACATGGCTTCGGTGGCCGGCAGGAAGCGCGAAGGATCACTGAGCATGTCGGGCTTTTGCGCCACGTCGACCATCAGGCGGCCTTGGGCGCCGAGGGTCGGCAGGGTTTTCACCAGGCTGTTGGCCAGCGCGTAGTTGCGCGCTTCGGCAGCGAGCTTGGCGCGGTCCCAGATTTTTTGCTCGGTGAGCTGGCCGTCGGCGGCCCATTGACTAAAGGTGGCATCGCACGCGGCGGGCTGGGATTTGCCGGTCATCCACAGTTTTTCGGTGGTCTTGTAGCCTTCGGCTTTCAGATTGTGGGTGAGCTGGAACTGGCCATGCAGGCAGTCCAATTCAACGAAATTGAGCTTGGCATCGTAGTACTTTTCAAAGGTCTGCCAATCACCACGGTCGGCCAGCCAGCGCAACCAGCGCAGTTTCATCCAGTTGGCCTGGGGCAGGTCGCCGTTTTTCGCAAGGAACTGTTCGATTTCCTCGTTGCTGGCGGTCTTCAGGCGGGCGGTCAGCTCGTCGTACGCCAGGTAGGGCGTCAGCGGGTAGTCGGCCAGGGCCTGGCTGTATTGCATGTAGGGGCCGGTATCGCCCTTGGCCAGTGCACGCTTGGCTTCATCGTAATATTGACGTTGAGTGGTGAGGTCCACGGCCTGCGCGGATTGAACGGCCGTGGCGGAAAGAAGAAGACAAGATAAAAAGTTGAAAAGGCGACTGCGCATGAGACGTCCGTGCAGAGAAATCACGACTAGCGCCGGCACCGCCGACACTGATTGCCCCTAGCTTAGCCTTTTGCCAGCGGCCGGTGAAAGCTTTGCCGGCCGGTTGGTTGAAGATCGCCGGAAATGTCCTACAGAACGTATCAGCAGAGAAAATGGCGACCGCATCCAGCCCTCAAGTCAGGTAGAATGCGCGCCCAGTTTTTGGAGAAGCGTATGACCCTGCTCAAATTCAGCGATGTGTCCCTTGCTTTCGGCGCTATGCCGTTGTTGGACAAGGTGTCCTGGCAGATCGCCCGTGGTGAGCGGGTGTGCATCATCGGCCGCAACGGCACCGGCAAGTCCAGCATGATGAAGCTGGTAAAAGGCGATCAGAAGCCCGACGACGGCTCTGTGTGGCGTGCCCCGGGCCTCAAGATCGGCGAATTGCCGCAAGAATTGCCGGTGGCCGACGGACGGACCGTGTTCGACGTGGTTGCCGAAGGCCTGGACGGCGTTGGTGAGTTGCTTGCGCAGTACCACCACCTGGCGCAGAACTGCGTCACCGAAGAAGACCTGGACAAGCTGATGCACGTCCAGCAAGACCTCGAAGCCCGCGACGGCTGGCGCCTGCAGCAACTGGTGGACAGTACCCTGAGCCGCCTGCAACTGCCGGCCGACAAGACCCTCGCCGAATTGTCCGGCGGCTGGCGTCGCCGGGTGTTGCTGGCCCAGGCGCTGGTGTCCGAGCCGGACCTGCTGCTGCTCGACGAACCGACCAACCACCTGGACATCGGCGCCATCGCCTGGCTGGAAGAAGCCCTCAAGGATTTCCAGGGTGCCGTGCTGTTCATCACGCACGACCGTTCCTTCCTGCAAAACCTCGCCACGCGCATCCTCGAACTGGACCGTGGTGGCCTGATCGACTGGAACGGCGACTACGCCAGCTTCCTGGTGCACAAGGAAGCCGCACTGTCCGCCGAAGAAACCGCCAACGCCCTGTTCGACAAGAAACTGGCCCAGGAAGAAGTCTGGATCCGCCAGGGCATCAAGGCGCGCCGTACCCGTAACGAAGGCCGCGTACGTGCCCTGAAAGCCCTGCGCGTCGAGCGCAGCGAACGCCGCGAGCGCACCGGCAAGGCCAATATCCAGCTGGATACTGCCGACAAGTCGGGCAAGCAAGTGATGGTGCTGGAAAACGTCAGCTTCCATCACCCGGACGGTCCGTTCCTGATCAAGGACTTCTCCATGGTCCTGCAACGCGGCGACCGTATCGGCTTGCTGGGCGCCAACGGTACCGGCAAGACCACCTTGCTCAAGCTGATGCTCAACGGCCTGCAACCGACCAGCGGCACCGTGGAAGAGGGCACCCGCATCGACGTGGCCTACTTCGATCAGTTGCGTCACCAGCTGGACCTGGAAAAGACCGTGATCGACAACGTTGCCGAAGGTCGCGACTTTATCGACATCGACGGCCAGAGTCGCCACGTGCTGAGCTACCTGGGCGACTTCCTGTTCAGCCCGCAGCGTGCCCGCACACCCGTCAAGGCCTTGTCCGGTGGTGAGCGCGCGCGCCTGCTGCTGGCCAAGCTGTTCAGCAAGCCGGCCAACCTGCTGGTACTCGACGAACCGACCAACGACCTCGATGTGGAAACCCTCGAACTGCTGGAAGAGGTCTTGCTGACCTTCAACGGCACTGTGCTGATGGTCAGCCACGACCGGGCATTCCTCGACAACGTGGTCACCAGTACCCTGGTCTTCGAAGGGGAAGGCAAGGTGCGTGAGTACGTCGGTGGTTACCAGGACTGGCTGCGTCAGGGCGGTTCACCGCGCCTGCTGGGCGTGACCGAGAGCAAGTCCGGCAAGGCCGACCTGACCTCCGCCGTTGTCGCCCCGGTGGCCGCTGCCCCGGCCCAGGAAGCTGCCCCGGCGGCCAAGAAGAAGCTCAGCTACAAGCTTCAGCGTGAGCTGGAAGCCTTGCCGGGTGATATCGAGGCCAAGGAGCAACAGATCGCGGCTGTGGAAGCGCAAATGGCCGACGCGGGTTTCTACCTGCGCCCGGCGGCGGAAACCGCCAAGGTCATCGCTTCCCTGGAGACGTTGAACCAGGAGCTGGAAGCGCTGGTTGAGCGTTGGGCTGAGTTGGATGCCTGATTGATCCAGATGCATTAAAAAACCCGGTGTTCATTTGGATGAACACCGGGTTTTTCATATGAAATGCGATTCAAAATGTGGGAGGGGGCTTACGAGCTTTTGACCAGCCTTACCGCCAGGACATCGCACGGCGCGCCATGCAGCACGTCATTGGCCGTGGAGCCCAGCAACAGCGCCAAACCATGACGGCCATGGCTACCGACCACGATCAGGTCACAACCCTTTTCTTTGGCCAGGTGGTGGATTTCCTGGCGAGGTTGGCCGTAGGTCAGGTGGCAGTCTTCCTTTTTCAGGTGCGGGTACTTGAGAATCAAACGGTCCAGACGCTCCTTGGCCTGGTCGAATTGTTGTTGCTGCAATTGGGAAAGGTCCATCGGCACGTCACCGCCAAAGGCCATGGCCATGGGCTCGACGATATGCACCAGCGACAGTACGGCACCATTGGCCAATGCGGATTCCTGCGCGCGCTTGATCACTGGATCGCACTCTTCGGTCAGATCGACAGCGACCAGAATATGTTGGTAGGGCATGAGGCGTTCCTCTAGGGGGACTGCAATAGATTCAGTATGGCTGCTTTCAAGCGGATGGGGTTGCGTGAGATCAAATCCGCTCATCTAGAAATTCGGGAGTACACATATGACGGTCTGGATAGTGGTGTCAATCCTTGTGGTGGTTCTGAGCCCCCTGGCATGGCTGCGCCCGTCGCGCCACCAGAGCGGGCGCATGGCCCTGCGCATGGAGGCGCGACGCATCGGCCTGGCCATGCAACTGGCACCTCAGGAGTGGCCGCACTGGCTCAAGCAGGAGCCGCCGAGCCCTTGCGCGCAGTACCACCGGCCGCGACGTGGCCGTACGCCAGACACCTGGAGTTACTGGCAGCTGGAGCCGGGTGTGTGGGTCAATCAGTGGCAGGAGGTGTGCGTCGATGAGAAGCTGTTGCCGCATTTCGCAACGCTGCCGGCCAACGTCTATAAAGTCGAGGCGGATCGTCAGATGGTCACTTTGTACTGGGGTGAGAAGGGCGAGGCGAGTGACTTGCAGGCCATTGATAAAGTGCTCAAGGCCCTGGCATGAGGCCTTCGGGTAAACCATAGGCAATAAAAAGCCCGACATCATCATCGGGCTGGAGTTGGCCAGGCAGGCCGGTAAATCTGTGTTTCATGCGTCGGATGTTCATCCAGGCGCGTTACGGTTGTCGCTAGCCTAGCGGCATATCCCGATCTGTACAGCGTTTTCCCGCACTTTTTTGATTATTGATTTCGTGAATATTGAAATATTGACGAGGCGCAGGCCTGGGGCGGGGGTTCTGAAATGACTGGAAAGTCGCGTTTTTCCTAGCCTTTCGAGCGATTGACAATTGCCTGGAATTGGATGAAGGTGACGTACCCAAATCAAACGGGCGTATGAATTGAGCGTTTGTCTGTCAGACGTCTCATACAGAATCCCGACTATCGCATTGGCGGGTGTGCCTGGCGCATTGGGGTGAGCATTGACGAAATGATCAATGTCTAACCAGAGGCCAGCGTCCGGTGTGTACTGTTCAGCTTCCATATCGTGGAGATCAGTTGATGATTTACGAAGGTAAAGCCATCACGGTTAAGGCTCTTGAAAGTGGCATCGTCGAATTGAAATTCGACCTCAAGGGTGAGTCCGTCAACAAGTTCAACCGTCTAACCCTGAACGAACTGCGTCAGGCCGTAGACACCATCAAAGCAGATGCTTCGGTCAAGGGCGTGATCGTCTCCAGCGGCAAGGACGTGTTTATCGTCGGCGCTGACATCACCGAATTCGTCGACAACTTCAAGCTGCCCGATGCCGAGCTGGTGGCTGGCAACCTCGAAGCCAACAAGATTTTCAGCGATTTCGAAGACCTCAACGTGCCGACCGTTGCCGCCATCAATGGCATCGCCTTGGGCGGCGGCTTGGAAATGTGCCTGGCCGCAGACTTCCGCGTCATGTCGGCCACTGCCAAGATCGGCCTGCCTGAAGTCAAGCTGGGCATCTACCCAGGCTTCGGCGGTACCGTGCGTCTGCCGCGCCTGATCGGTGCCGACAACGCCATCGAGTGGATCGCCGCCGGTAAGGAAAATAAAGCTGAAGACGCGCTGAAAGTCGGTGCCGTCGACGCTGTGGTTGCCCCGGACAAACTGGCCGAAGCTGCACTGAACCTGATCAAAGGCGCCATCAGCGGCGAATTTGACTACAAGGCCAAGCGTCAGCCAAAGCTGGAAAAACTCAAGCTCAACGCCATCGAACAAATGATGTCGTTCGAAACCGCCAAGGGTTTCGTCGCCGGCCAGGCCGGTCCGAACTATCCGGCGCCGGTTGAAGCGATCAAGACCATCCAGAAGGCCGCGAACTTCGGTCGCGACAAAGCCCTGGAAGTGGAAGCGGCGGGTTTCGTCAAACTGGCCAAGACTTCTGCTGCCCAGAGCCTGATCGGCCTGTTCCTGAACGATCAGGAACTGAAGAAAAAGGCCAAGGCCTACGACGAAGTCGCCAAGGACGTGAAACAGGCCGCCGTACTCGGTGCCGGCATCATGGGTGGCGGTATCGCCTATCAGTCGGCGTCCAAAGGCACGCCGATCCTGATGAAAGACATCAACGAACACGGTATCGAGCAGGGCCTGGCGGAAGCCGCCAAGCTGCTGGTGGGCCGCGTTGATAAAGGTCGCATGACCGCTGCGAAAATGGCTGAAGTGCTTAACGGCATTCGTCCTACGCTGTCCTACGGCGATTTCGGCCATGTCGACCTGGTGGTCGAAGCGGTTGTCGAGAACCCGAAGGTCAAGCAAGCCGTACTGGCTGAAGTGGAAGCGCAGGTCAAAGACGACACCATCCTGGCGTCCAACACCTCGACGATCTCCATCTCGCTGCTGGCCAAAGCGCTCAAGCGTCCGGAAAACTTCGTCGGCATGCACTTCTTTAACCCGGTGCACATGATGCCGCTGGTGGAAGTGATCCGTGGCGAGAAGTCCAGCGAGTTGGCCATCGCCACCACCGTTGCCTACGCCAAGAAAATGGGCAAGAACCCGATCGTGGTCAATGATTGCCCGGGCTTCCTGGTCAACCGCGTGCTGTTCCCGTACTTCGGCGGTTTCGCCAAGCTGGTCAGCGTCGGTGTGGACTTCGTGCGCATCGACAAGGTCATGGAAAAATTCGGCTGGCCCATGGGCCCGGCGTACCTGATGGACGTTGTCGGTATCGACACCGGCCACCACGGCCGCGACGTGATGGCTGAAGGCTTCCCGGACCGTATGAAAGACGACCGGCGCTCGGCGATCGACGCGCTCTACGAGGCCAAGCGCCTGGGTCAGAAAAACGGCAAGGGCTTCTACGCCTACGAGACCGACAAGAAGGGCAAGCAGAAGAAGGTCGCTGACCCGTCGGTCCACGAGGTGCTTGCGCCGGTCATCTATGAACAGCGTGAGGTGTCCGACGAGGACATCGTCAACTGGATGATGATCGCCCTGTGCCTGGAGACCGTGCGTTGCCTGGAAGACGGCATCGTCGAGACCGCTGCCGAAGCCGATATGGGCCTGGTATACGGTATTGGTTTCCCTCCATTCCGTGGTGGTGCGCTGCGTTACATCGACTCGATCGGTGTAGCCGAATTCGTTGCCCTGGCTGATCAATACGCTGATTTGGGCCCGCTGTACCACCCGACCGCGAAGCTGCGTGAGATGGCCAGGAATGGCCAGAGCTTCTTCGGTTAAGTGCCCAGACGACTAGAGCGAGAATATTTATGAGCTTGAATCCAAGAGACGTCGTGATTGTCGACTTCGGTCGCACACCGATGGGCCGCTCCAAGGGCGGCATGCACCGCAACACCCGCGCTGAAGATATGTCGGCGCACCTGATCAGCAAATTGCTGGAGCGCAACGTCAAGGTCGACCCGAACGAAGTCGAAGACGTGATCTGGGGCTGCGTCAACCAGACCCTGGAGCAGGGCTGGAACATCGCGCGCATGGCGTCGCTGATGACCCAGATCCCGCACACGGCCGCCGGCCAGACCGTCAGCCGTTTGTGTGGCTCCTCGATGAGCGCCCTGCACACGGCCGCCCAGGCGATCATGACGGGTAACGGGGATGTGTTCGTGGTCGGTGGCGTGGAGCACATGGGCCACGTCAGCATGATGCACGGCGTCGATCCCAACCCACACATGTCGCTGTACGCGGCAAAAGCCTCGGGCATGATGGGCCTGACCGCGGAAATGCTCGGCAAGATGCACGGCATTACCCGTGAAGCCCAGGACGCGTTCGGCCTGCGCTCCCACCAGTTGGCCCACAAGGCAACGGTGGAAGGCAAGTTCAAGGATGAAATCATCCCGATGAACGGCTACGACGAGAACGGTTTCCTGAAACTGTTCGACTACGACGAAACCATTCGTCCGGACACCACCCTGGAAAGCCTGGCGGCCCTCAAGCCTGCCTTCAATCCGAAGGGCGGCACCGTGACGGCGGGTACTTCGTCGCAAATCACCGATGGTGCCTCGTGCATGATTGTGATGTCGGCGCAGCGTGCCCAGGACCTGGGTATCCAGCCGCTGGCGGTGATTCGTTCGATGGCCGTGGCGGGTGTGGACCCCGCAATCATGGGCTATGGTCCAGTACCGGCGACACAAAAAGCCTTGAAGCGTGCGGGCCTGACCATCTCCGATATCGACTTCTTCGAACTCAACGAAGCTTTCGCTGCACAGGCCCTGCCGGTGCTGAAAGATTTGAAAGTGCTCGACAAGATGAACGAGAAGGTTAACCTGCACGGCGGTGCGATTGCCCTGGGCCACCCATTCGGTTGCTCCGGTGCGCGTATTTCCGGCACTTTGCTTAACGTGATGAAGCAAAATGGCGGTAACCTCGGGGTTGCAACCATGTGCATTGGTCTTGGCCAAGGCATTTCCACCGTCTTCGAACGCGTCTAAGCGTTGAGTTGACGGAAGCCGGGGCCCAGTGCCCCGGTTTTTGTTTTTTGGAATTTTTAATATTTTTTTTCAACAAATTTTGTAAGGGGGCCAGAGCATGAAAGTCGAACCAGGGCTCTACCAACATTATAAAGGTCCGCAGTACCGCGTTTTCAGCGTGGCACGGCATTCCGAGACCGAAGAAGAAGTGGTGTTCTACCAAGCACTGTATGGCGATTACGGCTTTTGGGTGCGCCCCTTGAGCATGTTCCTCGAGACCGTCGAAGTTGACGGCGAGCAGGTCCCGCGCTTTGCTTTGGTCCAGGCCGAACCCAGTCTTTTTTCAGGGCAATAACGGCAGGCCGCGCAGAATGCTGCGCTTGACCTCACCTTGTTGCCACTATATATAGCGTTGCCGCGTCAGGCGCCAACTGCCTTTCACTTCTCGAATTCAGGAATTTTCCGATCCATGGGCAAATCGCTGGTCATTGTGGAATCCCCGGCTAAGGCCAAGACCATCAACAAGTACTTGGGCAACGAGTACGTGGTGAAGTCGAGTATCGGCCATATCCGAGACCTGCCCACCAGCGGTTCGGCTAGCGCCAGCAAGGAGCCTGCCGCCAAGCGCGGCAAGGCGGCCGCGGGCGAAGGTCCGGTGCTCAGCCCTAAAGAGAAAGCGCGCAAGCAGCTGGTCTCGCGCATGGGGGTGGATCCGGAACATGGCTGGAAGGCCAAGTACGAAATCCTTCCGGGCAAGGAAAAGGTCATCGAAGAGCTGCGTCGGCTCGCCAAGGATGCTGACACCATCTATCTCGCAACGGACTTGGACCGCGAAGGGGAAGCCATTGCCTGGCACCTGCGGGAAGCCATCGGCGGCGATGACAGCCGCTACAAGCGTGTGGTGTTCAACGAAATCACCAAGAAAGCCATCCAGGAAGCCTTCTCCAAGCCGGGCGAGCTGGACATTGACCGCGTCAACGCCCAGCAGGCCCGTCGTTTCCTCGACCGCGTCGTGGGCTACATGGTCTCGCCACTGCTGTGGGCCAAGATCGCCCGCGGCCTGTCCGCCGGCCGTGTGCAATCGGTAGCGGTCAAGCTGGTGGTGGAGCGTGAGCGTGAGATCCGTGCGTTCAACCCCGAAGAATACTGGGAAGTCCACGCCGACCTGGGCACTGCCAAGGGCGCCAACGTGCGCTTCGAAGTGGCCCGTGAGAAAGGCGAGGCGTTCAAGCCGCTGAACGAAGCCCAGGCCATGGCCGCGCTGGAAAAGCTCAAGGCGTCCAGCTACAGCATCGTCAAGCGCGAAGACAAACCGACCAGCAGCAAGCCGTCGGCACCGTTCATTACCTCTACCTTGCAACAGGCCGCGAGCAACCGCCTGGGCTTCGGGGTGAAGAAGACCATGATGATGGCCCAGCGTCTGTACGAAGCTGGCTACATCACCTATATGCGTACCGACTCCACCAACCTGTCGCAAGACGCGGTGGCCATGGCGCGCACTTATATTGAAAGTGAGTTCGGCAAGAAGTACCTGCCGGAGAAGCCGAACGTCTACAGCAGCAAAGAGGGCGCCCAGGAGGCTCACGAAGCGATTCGTCCTTCCGACGCCAACACCGAGCCAAGCAAGCTGAGCGGCATGGAACGCGATGCTGAGCGCCTCTACGAGCTGATCTGGCGCCAGTTCCTGGCCTGCCAGATGCTGCCGGCGCAATACCTGTCCACCACCGTCAGTGTGGGCGCTGGCGACTTCGAGCTGCGCGCCAAGGGCCGTATCCTCAAGTTCGACGGCTATACCCGCGTGATGCCGCAGATCGCCAAGCCGGGCGACGACGATGTACTGCCGGACATGGCCCAGGGCGATACGCTCAAGCTGATCAAGCTCGACCCGTCCCAGCACTTCACCAAGCCGCCGGCGCGTTATTCGGAAGCCAGCCTGGTGAAAGAGATGGAAAAACGCGGTATCGGTCGTCCTTCGACCTACGCCGCGATCATCTCGACGATCCAGGACCGTGGCTACGTTGCCCTGCACAACCGTCGTTTCTATTCGGAAAAGATGGGCGATATCGTCACCGAGCGTCTGTCCGAGAGTTTCTCCAACCTGATGGACTACGGCTTCACCGCCGGCATGGAAGAGAACCTCGATGACGTGGCCCAGGGCGAGCGCGACTGGAAAAACGTGCTGGACGAGTTCTACGGCGACTTCAAGAAGAAACTCGAAGTGGCCGAAAGCCCCGAGAGCGGGATGCGCGCGAACCAGCCGGTGATGACCGACATCCCGTGCCTGACCTGCGGC
Organism: Pseudomonas sp. FG86; assembly: GCF_057808775.1. Taxonomy (NCBI): domain Bacteria; kingdom Pseudomonadati; phylum Pseudomonadota; class Gammaproteobacteria; order Pseudomonadales; family Pseudomonadaceae; genus Pseudomonas; species Pseudomonas sp. FG86. Next base: position 11,383 of record NZ_JBMDIS010000012.1, read on the forward strand.
CGTCCGATGCAGATCCGTACCGCTTCCACCGGCGTTTTCCTCGGTTGCTCGGGTTACAGCCTGCCACCGAAAGAGCGCTGCAAGGCCACCGTCAACCTGGTGCCGGGAGATGAAATCGCCGCCGACGACGAGGGGGAATCCGAATCGCTGGTACTGCGTGGCAAGCACCGCTGCCCGATCTGCAACACGGCGATGGATGCCTATCTGCTCGATGAGAAGCACAAGCTGCATATCTGCGGTAACAACCCGGATTGTGACGGCTATGAGATCGAAGAGGGCAGCTACCGCATCAAGGGCTACGAAGGCCCGAGCCTGGAATGCGACAAGTGCGGCAGTGAGATGCAGCTCAAGACCGGCCGCTTCGGCAAGTTCTTCGGTTGCACCAACCCGACGTGCAAGAACACCCGCAAACTGCTGAAAAGCGGTGATGCGGCGCCGCCGAAGATGGACCCGGTGAAGATGCCCGAACTCAAGTGCGAGAAGGTCAACGACACCTACATCCTGCGTGATGGTGCTTCGGGCCTGTTCCTGGCCGCCAGCCAGTTCCCGAAAAACCGCGAGACCCGTGCACCATTGGTGCTGGAAATCGTGCCGCACAAGGACGAGATCGATCCTAAGTATCACTTCCTGTGTGAGGCGCCGAAGAAGGACCCGGATGGTCGCCCAGCCGTGATCCGCTACAGCCGCAAGACCAAGGAGCAGTACGTGCAATCCGAAGTGGACGGTAAGCCGACCGGTTGGAAGGCGTTCTACGACGGCGGTAAGTGGAAGGTTGAGGACAAGCGCCAGGGCGCTTGATCCAAGATCCAATGTGGGAGGGGGCTTGCCCCCGATCGCGGTGTGAAGTCGACATGTGTATGACTGATGCTCCGCTATCGGGGGCAAGCCCCCTCCCACATTTGGATCTGTTTGGTTCTACTTGCAGTAGGCTCGGCTGATCCGTGACACTGTTGAGCCAGCATGACGCTTATTCGTTGTGGAGATTGCCGTTATGGCCAACGAACTCTATACCCGTACCAACCAGAAAATTTACTTTGCGGGTTTGTCCCTGGAAGCCCTTGGCCGTGCCGAGCAAGGCAAGGAGATGAACGCGATTGCGCTGGTTCAGGCTGGGCGTGAAGCCGCGTTGTTCCACCTGTATGGTGCGTTACTGGGCTTGTGTCATGAGATCGCGGGGTTCTACCGCTTGCCCCAGGCCGGTTCGCCCCGTGCGGAAATGATCATGAATCGTGAAGTGCTGGAAAGCATGGCGATCCCTGAACTGGCCGAGTTGGTGGAAATGGCCCAGAGCCCCGACAGCTGGGTCGCGCGTCTGCTCAAGGCCCATGCGGATATGTTTCAGCCGCCCCGTGTTCCCCATGTGCCCAAGGGCGATGTGACCCAGCCCTTGATCGTGGCGGTTGCGTTGGAAGAGGAAGAGCCCAAGCCTCTGAGTCGTGAAGAGTTGGAAGGCTGGCGTCAGGAGCTGAAAAAGATGGCGTTGCGCTTTCGTGAAGGTTTGAACGAGTGCTGAGCGTTGGTCGGATTCATATGGCACCGTTCATCAAGCCGTAAAGAAACCTCTTCAGAACCTCAACGAAGCCGGGCGGATGACTGATATAATCCCGGCCTTTCGTGGAGAACAGACTTTTATGCCAACGTCCTTTCTGGAAATTGTTGAATTGCCTGACGGCCGAATCGAGCTGCGCCGGGCGGAGGACGAGGGTTCTCTGGTTATTCTGGATTTTTCCGAGGATGCCAAGGTGTTCCTGCAAGGCCAGCACGTGGAAGTGGCAAAAGCCATGTTGAGCGTCGGTGTTCAGATGGCAGGCCGCTTGGCAGAAGGCGAACCTGAGAAGGAAGACGGCCCGCGGGTTCTTCACTGAGTCCTATGAGGGTCGGGCTTGCTAGGGCAGATGGGTTTGTCGTGGTGAGCGGACTTGCTGTGGCAGGTGGGCTTGCTGTGGCGAGCGGGCTTGCCCCGCGTTGGGCTGCGAAGCAGTCCTAAATAGATCAATGCGGTATATCAGGTATTCCACGGTGTCTGGTTTTGGGGCCGCTTCGCAGCCCAACGCGGGGCAAGCCCGCTCGCCACAGCAAACCCACCTGCCACAACGAGCCCCTCCGCAGGCTCATCGCATTATCCCAATCGAATATTCAAGCTCTGAGCATCACCTGTGCGCGCAGCACTGATCAGCTGCTGCTTGGCGCTGGCATTCAATGGGTTCAGCCAGCTCACCACTGTATGGCTACGACCCAGGCGCAAGGCTTCGCAGGTCAACTGCTGGGCGCTTTGCGCGCCGCGCGGTTGCAGCAGCAGGATGCGCTCGCGGTTCAGGCCGGCGTCCCGCAGCCAGGCCTGGGTCAGGCTGGCAGGTGGGGCGATCAGTGTCAGCCAGCGCGCGTCCTGTTCCTCGCTCAGTTCGCGCAGGATTGGCGCCAGCAGGCTCAGGCAGCTCCCGGCAGCACCGCGCAACGACAATTCACTGAACGCCTCAGGCTCGGCGCTCCAGGGCGCCTCGACCGTTTCCTTGAGGAGGGGCGCAAGGGGTTGGGCCATGAAGGCCTCGAACAGCGACAGTTGTGTGTGTTGTGGGGTGTGCACGAGCTGCATGATGCCTCCTTTAGCGGCGAATGACGCCGACGCTCAGGCCTTCGATCACCAGGTCCTGGTCTTTCAGGTTCACTTCAATCGGGGCGAACTCAGGGTTCTCGGCTAACAGCCAGACCTTGCTGCCTTCGCGCTTGAAGCGTTTGACGGTGACTTCATCGCCGATGCGGGCCACCACGATCTGGCCGTTACGCGCTTCGCGGGTGGTATGGACGGCCAGCAGGTCACCGTCGAAAATGCCCACGTCCTTCATGCTCATGCCATGGACCCGCAACAGGTAGTCGGCGCGAGGATGGAAGAAGGTCGGGTTGATGTTGCAGGATTCCTCGACGTGCTGCTGCGCCAGGATCGGCGCACCGGCGGCGACGCGACCGATGATCGGCAGTGTCGATTCGTCGGCCTTGGCTTCGAAGCCAGGGATGCGAATGCCGCGCGAAGCGCCTGGGGTCATCTCGATCGCGCCCTTGCGAGCAAGGGCCTTGAGATGCTCTTCGGCGGCGTTGGGGGATTTGAATCCCAGTTCCAGCGCAATCTCCGCTCGCGTCGGCGGGTAGCCGTTGTCATCGAGGCAGCGCTTGATAAAAGCCAGAATCTCAGCTTGGCGTGGCGTCAGTTTTAGCATGTTGATCGCTCTGTCTTTTTATACAGTGACTGGGATTATATACAGTGAACTGCGCTTGGCAATCATCCTTTTCTGCCATGGCGCCGGACGGTCATTCGTCAGCCGTCCTACAAGGCATGGGTAGCGCTGCCTACAGACCTGGAAGGATGTGATTAAATAGCGCCGAAACAGATGACTGCCCGGCCGGAAAGCGAACCTGCAGGCTTGACAAGACACAACTTGAAACGTATGTTTCAAACAAGTGTTTGTCAGGCGGAGTAGCCATGGCCCAGTCGGAAACCGTTGAACGCATTCTCGATGCTGCCGAGCAGTTGTTCGCGGAAAAAGGATTTGCTGAAACTTCATTGCGGCTGATCACCAGCAAGGCCGGGGTCAACCTCGCCGCAGTGAACTACCATTTCGGCTCGAAAAAGGCCCTGATCCAGGCGGTGTTCTCGCGTTTCCTCGGGCCGTTCTGCGCCAGCCTGGACCGTGAGCTCGAACGACGCCAGGCCAAGGCCGATCCTAAGCCAAGCCTGGAAGACCTGCTGGAAATCCTCGTCGAACAAGCCTTGGTGGTTCAACCACGCAGTGGCAACGACTTGTCGATCTTCATGCGCCTGTTGGGCCTGGCGTTCAGTCAGAGCCAGGGCCACCTGCGCCGCTACCTTGAAGACATGTACGGCAAGGTGTTTCGTCGCTATATGTTGCTGGTCAACGAGGCGGCACCGCGCATCCCGCCGATCGAGCTGTTCTGGCGCGTACATTTCATGCTCGGTGCGGCGGCGTTCAGCATGTCCGGGATCAAGGCGTTGCGTGCGATTGCCGAGACCGACTTTGGCGTGAACACCTCGATCGAGCAAGTGATGCGCCTGATGGTGCCTTTTCTCGCCGCGGGCATGCGCGCCGAAAGCGGTGTCACCGATCCTGCCATGGTCGCCGCTCAATTGCGCCCGCGCAGCAAATCCATTCCCATCCCCGCCAAGGTTTGACTGCCCTGGGTGTGCGTGGCCGCTAGCATCCGCTAAGCTAGCCGCCCATGCCGAATTCAGCTATTTACACACAACCCGTTGCTCCCGCCGCGTTGATCGCGCCGCGTGAGGGTAGCGGGTTGTGTGCGTTATTTAAGGAAGGTTTATGACTGCTGCCCTGCAAGGTTCTTTGATGGTCGACGTAGCCGGCACCTGGCTGACGGCCGAGGATCGCCACCTGCTGCGCCAGCCGGAGGTGGGCGGGTTGATCATTTTCGCGCGCAATATCGAGCATCCACGCCAGGTGCGAGAGCTGAGCGCGGCGATCCGTGCCGTGCGCCCGGACCTGCTGCTGGCGGTCGACCAGGAAGGGGGGCGCGTGCAGCGCCTGCGCCAAGGCTTCGTGCGCCTGCCGGCCATGCGTGCCCTGGCGGATAACCCCAACGCCGAGTACCTGGCCGAACAATGTGGCTGGATCATGGCCACTGAAGTGCTGGCTGTCGGTCTTGATCTCAGCTTCGCCCCTGTGCTGGACCTGGACTACCAACGCAGTGCCGTGGTCGGCACGCGCGCCTTCGAGGGTGACCCAGCGCGTGCCGCGGTGCTTGCCGGTGCTTTTATCCGCGGTATGAACAGCGCCGGCATGGCCGCCACCGGCAAGCACTTCCCCGGTCACGGCTGGGCTGAAGCCGATTCCCATGTCGCCATTCCTACTGACGAGCGCAGCCTGGAGCAGATTCGCAGCCATGACCTGGTGCCCTTCGCGCGCCTGAGCCAGCAATTGGCGGCCGTGATGCCCGCCCATGTTATCTACCCGCAGGTTGACGCTCAGCCCGCCGGCTTCTCGCGTCGCTGGTTGCAGGACATCCTGCGCGGTGAGTTGCAGTTTGACGGGGTGATTTTCAGCGATGACTTGTCCATGGCCGGCGCCCATGTGGTGGGAGACGCTGCCAGCCGTATCGAGGCCGCGCTGACGGCGGGCTGCGATATGGGCCTGGTGTGTAACGATCGTGCGGCGGCTGAACTGGCGCTGAGTGCGGCCCAGCGGATGAAAGTCACGCCATCGCCGCGGATTGCACGGATGCGCGGGCAGGCGATGGCTTCGACGGAGTATAAGCAGGACCCGCGTTGGCTGGTGGCGCTCGGTGCGCTGCGGGATGCGCAGTTGATCGATTAAGTGTCGCGTCCATCGCGGGCATGCTCGCGATGGCGCTCTTGCCGTCAGCGCTTCTCTTGCTTATTAGGCAGCGGTGCAAAGAGCGCCTCGATGTCGTCATTGCCCAACTGCCAATCCCCGGTCGTCCGACCGTCCAGCACGCCCGCCGCCAGGTCGGACTTTTCCTTCTGCAGATGCTGAATTTTCTCTTCCACCGTGCCGCGGGCAATCATCTTGTACACAAACACCGGCTTTTCCTGACCGATGCGATACGCCCGGTCAGTGGCCTGGTTTTCCGTGGCGGGGTTCCACCACGGGTCGTAGTGAATCACCGTGTCCGCTTCTGTCAGGTTCAGGCCCACACCCCCGGCTTTCAGGCTGATCAGGAAAATCTGCAGCTTGCCGCTCTGGAAGTCCTTCACCGGAGTGCGCCGATCACGGGTCTGGCCGGTGAGCAGCGCATAGGCGACACCGCGCTTTTTCAGTTCGGCTTCGATCAGGCCCAGCATCGAGGTGAACTGGGAAAACAGCAGGATCCGGCGCCCCTCGGCAAACAACTCTTCGAGCATCTCCATCAAGCTATCGAGCTTGCCCGAACTGCTGCCACGGGCGGGCAGGCTGGCGTCGTTGATCAGGCGCAGGTCGCAGCACACTTGGCGTAACTTGAGCAGGGCTTCGAGAATGATGATCTGGCTGCGTGCCACACCCTTGCGGGTAATTTCGTCGCGGACCTTTTTATCCATGGCCAGGCGCATGGTTTCGTACACGTCGCGCTGGGCTTCGTTGAGGTCGACCCAGTGGATGATCTCGGTCTTGGGCGGCAACTCCGTCGCCACCTGCTCCTTGGTGCGGCGCAACAGGAAGGGTTTGATCCGGCCGTTGAGGTGTTGCAGTCGCACATCGCTGCCGCGCTTTTCGATGGGCGCGCGGTAATCGCGGTTGAAGCTTTTAACGTCACCCAGCCAGCCCGGCAGCAGGAAGTGGAACAGCGACCACAACTCACCCAGGTGGTTTTCCAACGGCGTGCCGCTCAGGCACAGGCGCTGCCGTGCATTGAGCTGACGTGCTGCCTGGGCCGCCTTGCTCGAAGGGTTCTTGATGTACTGGGCTTCATCGAGGATCAGCACATGCAGGGGCTGGGTGGCGAGGTGCTCGATGTCCTTGGGCAACAGCGCATAGGTGGTCAGCAGCAGGTCATAGTCCTGCAATGTGGCGAAGTGCTTTTTGCGCGCGGCACCGTACAGCGCCAGCACCTTGAGTTGCGGGGTGAAGTGCGCGGCTTCATCGAGCCAATTGGGTATCAGGCTGGTGGGCATCACCACCATGCAAGGCCGGTCCAGGCGCCCGGCGATTTTCTCGCTGAGAATATGCGCCAGGGTTTGCAGGGTTTTGCCCAGGCCCATGTCATCGGCAAGAATCCCGCCGACGTCCAGTTGGCGCAGTGACTGCATCCAGCTCAAGCCTTCCAGCTGATAGGGGCGCAACGTCGCGTTCAAGCCTTCGGGCGCGACACAGGTGAAGTCCTTGATATCCCGCAGACGCTGGGCGAAGTTGCGGATTTTTTCGCCGCCTTCCCATTGCAGGGGCAGGTCTTCCAGCGGGTTCAGGCGAATCGCATCGGCCTTGGCCAGGCGCAGGGTGGTGGTGCCGGGGTCCTGCAGGTAGAACTCGCCCAAGGTGGCCAGCACGGGTTTCAAGCGGCCATAGGGCAATGCCACTTGCAGCGGGCCATGGCCGCCATTGGGCAGGCCGGGGATATTCACCAGGATCAACTCTTCGTCGCGGCGCCGTGCGAGTTTCTCCGGGTTGAGAAGCTCGGTGTGCGAGCGCATCAGGTTGAGCAGGATCGGCAGCAGGCTCAGCCGCTCGCCATTGACGATGATCCCCAGTTCCAGGTCGAACCAGTCACGTTCCGGCGCTTCATCGACGGTGGCGTACCAGTCGTCCACCGGGCTGAGGTCGAAGCCGAAGTCCTCGTCGATCTGCAACTCCCAGCCTTCGGCGCGCAGCGTCGGCGACGAGTTGAGCGTGAAGTTCAGCCAGGCGCTGTCATTGACCATCTCGAACAGTTCGCCGGCGCTTTCCGGCAGGGCCTTGCTCTGGCGCGTGGCGATCTTGAAACCGAGCAGGCGCAGTTGTTCGCGATAGGGCTGTTCCAGCTCGGGATGACGCTTGATACGCAGGCTTTGGGTTTCCTGGCGCACGATGATGTCGGCGTTCTTTTGCCCGCTGACATAGTTGCCCAGATAGTTGAACGACAGTGCCGCGCGGTGCTGGATATAGCGCTGCATCTTGCCGTTGCGCGGCTCGAACGCGCTGAATTCGACGCTGGCCAGCCACAGCCGTGGCACTGGCAGTACGTCCTCCATCACCACCTGCGGCAGTACCACGCGGTTATCCAGCACCGCCTGGAGTTTTCCCAGCAGTTCGGCATCCTGGGCGGCGGCGGGGTAGGCCAGGGTTTCCTGGACCTTGAGCAACACCGCCGCGATATGTTTGCAGTTGGTATGGACCGGGCAGGTGCAGCGGCTGTCCACCAGGATCAGCATGCCCTTGGCGGACTCGCGCAGTGAAATGGTCTGCCGATAGACGTTGCTGCCCGAGCCTTCGCAACTGGCGATGATCGTGCTGTCACCGGATTCGACGATACGTACGCGGTTCTCCAGGGCGTAGCGCCGCCCACGCTCCAGGCTTTGCTCTTTGAAGCGATTGGCCCACGAAGGGGCCAGGGGTTTGGTCAGCGACGACGTCAGGGGCATGGCGCTGGATCAGTCCTGAATATCGGGCGGTGGTGCGCTGGGTTGTTTGACGGTCAACGAGGTGATCTTGATCAGCAGCGCCAGGCGGCCGCCGTCCAGGTAGTTGAGCTGGTTGTTCTTGGTGCGCACGTCCTTCTGGCTCAGGTGTTCGCTGGCGATCACGCTGCCGTTGCTGTCGAACTGGTTGACCCAGAAGTCGGCATCGATATCGGTAAAGCGCCCCAGTTGCAGGCTCAATACCCCTTCGATGGGGAATTGGCCAAACTGTTCCGCCCCCTCGGCGATCGCGATTTTTACCGGCTGCTCACCCAGGTTCTGTTCCCAGGCTTTATGGGCGAGCACGGTGTAGTTGGAGTCGGCGCGCAGTTTGTCGGCGATGTTGGCCAGGCGCGGCGGGCTCATTCTGTCGCCCAGGCGCACCGCGCCGGCATCCCAATCTTCCGGTGCGGCGCGGTTGCTCATCTCTGGCTCCGCGTTCTGGCGTATCAGGATCATTTCAACCTGGTACAGGCTGTCGGCAAATGCCGAGGGTGCAAGTACCACTAACAACAGGCTCAGAATGCGGAACACGCGCATTGGGGCGTCCTTCAAACAGATTTCGGGATGAGGCGCTCGAACAGCGCCTCCAGGGTATTGAAGCGTTCTTCGGCGCGCTCCATCGGCACCATGAACTTGAACAGCGTAGCCCCTTCGAACTTGTAGCGGTTGGGTTGGCCCTGGATCAACTTGATCAGTACCAACGGGTCCACCGGCGTCTGCGCTTCGAACTCGATGCGCCCGCCTTGCGGCCCCGCGTCGACCTTCTTGATCCCCAGTTGCTCGGCCTGCAATTTGAGCAAGGTCAGGCGCACCAGGTTCTTGGTCGGCTCGGGCAACAGGCCGAAGCGGTCGATCATTTCCACCTGCAGGTCCTTGAGGCCTTCTTCGTCGGTGGCCGAGGCGATGCGCTTGTACAGGATCAACCGCGCATGCACGTCCGGCAGGTAGTCCTCGGGAATCAACGCCGGCAGGCGCAGGTTGATCTCCGGGCCGCCGCCCAGGGGTTGGTCGAGGTTCGGTTGTTCGCCCTTGCGGATGGCTTTCACCGCGCGTTCGAGCATCTCCATATACAGGGTGAAACCCACGGCCTGGATCTGCCCGCTCTGGCCGTCGCCGAGCAGTTCGCCGGCGCCGCGGATTTCCAGGTCGTTGGTGGCCAGCACAAAACCGGCACCGAGGTCCTGGGTGTTGGCGATGGCTTCCAGGCGCTTTTCGGCGTCGCCGGTAATTTGTTGGCGCGGTGGTGTCAGCAGGTAGGCATACGCCTGGTGGTGACTGCGCCCGACCCGGCCGCGCAACTGATGAAGTTGTGCCAGGCCGAACTTGTCCGCGCGTTCGATGATGATGGTGTTGGCGCTCGGCACGTCGATGCCGGTCTCGATGATGGTCGAGGCGATCAGCACGTTGAAGCGCTTGTGATAAAAGTCGCTCATCACCTGTTCGAGATCGCGTTCGCGCATCTGCCCATGGCCGATGGCAATGCGTGCTTCCGGCACCAGTTCGGCGAGTTCGGCCGCGCATTTCTCGATGGTCTTCACGTCGTTGTGCAGGTAGTACACCTGGCCGCCGCGCAGCAATTCGCGCAGGAGGGCTTCCTTGACCGTGCTTTTGTTCTGCTCCATCACGAAGGTGCGCACCGACAGTCGGCGTGCCGGCGGCGTGGCGATGATCGACAGGTCGCGCATGCCCGACACCGCCATGTTCAGCGTGCGCGGAATCGGTGTGGCGGTGAGGGTGAGAATGTCCACCTCGCTGCGCAGGGCCTTGAGCTGTTCTTTCTGGCGCACTCCGAAGCGGTGTTCTTCGTCGATGATCACCAGGCCCAGGTTCTTTATCTTCACATCGTCCGACAACAGCTTGTGCGTACCGATCACGATGTCGATCTTGCCTTCCGCCAGATCGGCGACGGCGGCATTCACTTCCTTGGCCGACTTGAAGCGGCTCATCACTTCCACGGTCACCGGCCAGTCGGCAAAGCGGTCGCGGAAGCTGTTGTAGTGCTGCTGGGCGAGCAGGGTGGTGGGTACCAGGATCGCCACTTGTTTGCCGCCGTGCACCGCGATGAAGGCTGCGCGCATGGCCACTTCGGTCTTGCCAAAGCCCACGTCGCCGCACACCAGGCGGTCCATCGGCTTGGGCGCGAGCATGTCGGCGCGCACAGCTTCGATGGTGGTTTGCTGGTCTGGGGTTTCTTCAAAAGCGAAGCCGGCGCTGAAGGTGGCGTAGTCGGCTTTCGGGTCGGCGAACGCGTAGCCTTCGCGCGCCGCACGCCGCGCATAGATGTCGAGCAACTCGGCGGCGACGTCGCGCACCTGTTCGGCGGCCTTGCGCTTGGCTTTCTGCCAGGTTTCGGAGCCCAGGCGGTGCAATGGCGCCAGGGCGTCGTCGCTGCCGGTGTAGCGCGCGATCAGGTGCAGGTTGGCCACCGGTACATAGAGCTTGGCGCCTTCGGCGTACTCCATGGTGAGGAATTCGGCGGCCTGGTTGTCGATTTCCAGGGTCTGCAGGCCCAGGTAGCGACCGACACCGTGGTCGATATGCACCACCGGCGCGCCTTCGCGCAGCTCGGTGAGGTTCTTGATTACCGCGTCGTTGTTGGCGTCGGCGCGTTTTTCGCGACGGCGACGTTGCATCACGCGCTGGCCGAACAGGGGGCTTTCGGCGATCAGCGCCAGGGCCGGATCGTCCAGCAGCAAGCCTTCATCCAGTGGCGCGATAGTGATCGCCAGGCGGTCCTTGCTGGCGACGAAGTCCGGCCAGTTGTCGACGGTTTTCGGACGCAGCTTCAGGCGTTCGAGCAGTTCAAGCAGGACTTCGCGACGGCCGGCGGATTCGGCGGTAAACAGCACGCGGCCAGAGAAGTCGCCAAGGAAGTTGGACAGTGCTTCCAGGGGCTGGTTGGCCTTGGCCTGGATCGCCAGGTCCGGCAGCACGTGCGCGGGGAAGCGCTCGCGGCCGACGCCGGGCTCCACGTCCTGTTGGCTGGCGACCACGCGCGGCCAGTTTTTCAGGCGGGCGAAGCAGTCTTCCACCGGCAGGAACAGCTCGGCGGGCGGTAATAAAGGACGGGATGGATCGACGCGGCGTTCTTCATAGCGGTTGCGCACATCGTTCCAGAAGTTTTCCGCCGCTTGCTCGATGCCTGGCAGCGAGAACACCTGAGTGTCCTGAGGCAGGTAATCGAAGAGGGTGGAGGTTTCGTCGAAGAACAGCGGCAGGTAGTACTCGATACCGGCCGGGGTAATCCCGCTGCTCAGGTCCTGGAAGATCGGGCAGCGACGGAAGTCGACGTCGAAGCGCTCACGAAAGCGCGCCTTGAAGCGGGTTACCGCGTCCTTTTGCAGCGGGAATTCCCGTGCCGGCAGCAGCTTGATCGACTCGACTTTATCAATGGAGCGCTGGTTCTCCGGGTCGAAGGTGCGCAGGGTCTCGATTTCGTCATCGAACAGGTCGATGCGGTACGGCAACTTGCTGCCCATCGGGAACAGGTCGATCAGCGCACCGCGTACCGCGAACTCACCGTGTTCGTACACCGTGTCGACGCAGCGGTAGCCGCTGGCTTCCAGGCGCGTGCGCATCTGTTCCACATCGAGCTTCTGGCCGATATCCAGCACCAGGCTGCTGCCCAGCAGGAACTTGGTCGGCGCCAGGCGGTGCAGGGCGGTGGTGATCGGCACCACCAGCACGCCGTGGGCCAGTTCCGGCAGGCGGTACAGGCTGGCGATGCGCTGGGAGATGATGTCCTGGTGCGGCGAGAACAGATCGTAGGGCAGGGTTTCCCAGTCAGGAAAATGCAGCACCGGCAAATCGGGGGCGAAGAAGCTCAGCTCCTGCTCCAACCGTTCGGCGCTTTGGCTGTCGGCGGTGAGCAGCAGGGTAAAGCGCTTGGCTGCGCTGGCAGCCTCGGCAATGGCCAGGCTCAGGGCGGCACCGGGCAGGTTGCCCCAGTGCTGTTTACCTGCCGCGGCAGGGAGTAGCGGTAGACGCAGAACGGGCACGGAAGGTTGAGCTCCAAGCGTTGCGACAAAGTCGGTAATTGTAACGGCCCAAGGTGCCGCCTGTCAGTTGCTGACTGTGCCTATTACGGTTTGTAGGAAATGTGGTGGCTAAGACAAACAATGCCGGGTTTTGACTCAATATGTAGTGCCAAAATGTACGTGGTTTTCGGAGGGTTACGGACAAGTCGCCTGACTCGCTCCACTAGTGGCCTTCTGGAACCCGCGTATTTACTGGGCTGCAGCGGGGTGGCTTTTTCAGGGTGGGGCTTTTTGTTGTAGGAGGCGCATTGCTCCGGGGGCGGTCGGGCGGCATAATGTAGCCCCTTTTTTCAGCCCCTACATGTGGAAGGTTCCCGTGACTCAGAAGCCCGACCAGTGTCTTGGTGAATGGATCGACCGTGAAGCACTCGCAGAAGCGATGATCCCGCTTATCGGTCAGCTGTACCGCAATAACAATGTGGTGAGCTCGATCTATGGCCGCAGCCTGATCAACCAGTCAGTCATCGCGATTCTCAAGGCGCATCGCTTTGCTCGCCATCGTTCTGCCGACGACAGCGAACTCTCCGTCCACGAAACATTCCCCCTGCTCAAGGCCATGAGCGAGCTCAAGCTCGGCGCGGCTTCGGTGGACCTGGGCAAGCTGGCCTATAAATTCCGCAACGAAGGCAATGGCCGTACCGCCGAGCAGTTCGTCCGCGAAGAATTGGCCGACGTGGTTGGCCAGCAAAACGCCTCGGCTCGCAAAGGCACCGACGTGGTGCTGTACGGCTTCGGTCGTATCGGCCGCCTGCTGGCGCGCATCCTGATCGAAAAAACCGGTGGCGGCGACGGCCTGCGCCTGCGGGCCATCGTGGTGCGCAAAGGCGCCGAGAACGACCTGACCAAGCGCGCCAGCCTGCTGCGTCGCGATTCGGTACACGGCCCGTTCAACGGCACCATCGTCATCGACGAAGAAAACAACACCATCACCGCCAACGGTAACCTGATCCAGGTGATCTACGCGAAGAACCCGACTGAGGTGGACTATACCCAGTACGGCATCAAGGACGCCCTGCTGGTGGACAACACCGGTGTTTGGCGTGATGCCGAGGGCCTGGGCCAGCACCTGACCTGCCCGGGTATCGCCCGTGTCGTGTTGACCGCGCCTGGCAAAGGCAAGCTCAAGAACATCGTTCACGGCATCAACCACACTGAAATCACCGCTGACGACAAGATCGTGTCCGCCGCTTCCTGCACCACCAACGCCATCGTGCCGGTGCTGAAAGCAGTGAATGACAAGTTCGGCATCGTTAACGGCCACGTCGAAACCGTTCACTCGTACACCAACGACCAGAACCTGATCGACAACTTCCACAAGGGCGATCGCCGTGGCCGTAGCGCCGCGTTGAACATGGTGATCACCGAGACCGGTGCTGCCACCGCCGCTGCCAAGGCCCTGCCTGAGCTGGCTGGCAAGCTGACCGGTAACGCGATCCGTGTGCCGACGCCGAACGTGTCGATGGCCATTCTCAACCTGAACCTTGAGAAGGCCGCTACCCGTGAAGAAATGAACGAGTACCTGCGCTACATGGCGCTGCACTCCGATCTGCATAAGCAAATCGACTTTGTTAATTCGCAGGAAGTGGTATCGACCGACTTCGTTGGCTCGCGTCACGCGGGTGTAGTCGACGCCGAAGCGACCATCAGCCAGGACAACCGCGTTGTGCTGTACGTGTGGTATGACAACGAGTTCGGCTACAGCTGCCAGGTGGTTCGCGTGATGGAAGACATGGCTGGGGTCAACCCGCCGGCATTCCCGCGCTAAGCATCAGCAGAATATGAAAAAGCCCCGACTGGTTCGGGGCTTTTTCATGTCTGCAGGTTCTGTGGTAGCCGGTCGGGCCTCTTGCTCAGGCGCCGCCAGCCACCGAAGCCTGCGCCGTGCGCAGTTCATGCCGATTGCCCTTGAACAGCACCAGGGTCGCAATCAACCCCAGCACTGCCGCGCCACTCAGCCAGATCCCCGGCGCCGCCTTGTTATCCAGCACGTGGATCAAGTAAGTGCAGGCTGCCGGCGTAAACCCACCAAAGGTGGCCGTTGCCAGGCTGTAGGCCAGGGAGAATCCGGTGGTGCGCACCTCGATCGGCATGATCTCGGTCAGCGCCACCACCATGGCGCCGTTGTACGAGCCATACAGGAACGACAACCACAGCAGCACAATCAGCAGATGGCTGAAGCTCGGGTTGGCCACCAGCCATGACAGCGCTGGATAAGCCGTGAGGATGGCCAGGATGGTCGCCGCCAGCAGCAGCGGTTTGCGCCCGATCTTGTCGGACACCGCGCCCATCACCGGCAGCCAGATAAAGTTGGAGATGCCCACGCACACCGTCACCAGCAATGCATCGAAGTCTGACAGGTGCAGTTCGGCCTTGCCGAAGGTCGGGGTGTAGGCGGTGATCAGGTAAAACGACACGGTGGTCATCACCACCAGCGCCATGCCGGCGATGACGATGCCGAAGTTCTGACCAATCGAGCGCACAATTTCCTGCAGGGTAGGGCGGTGTTTACGCGCCTGGAATTCCGGGGTTTCTTCCAGCGAGCGGCGGATCACAAAGATCACCGGCACAATCAGGCAGCCGATCAGGAACGGTACGCGCCAGCCCCAGTCACCCATTTGTTCCGGGCTGAGCCAGTGGTTCAGGCCGACGCCCAACAGGCCGGCGAAGACCACCGCCGCTTGTTGGCTCGCGGACTGCCAACTGACGAAAAAGCCCTTGCGGCCGGGCGTGGCGATTTCCGCCAGGTACACCGACACACCGCCGAGCTCGACACCCGCCGAGAAACCTTGCAGCAGTCGGCCCAGCAACACCACCAAGGGTGCGGCGACGCCCAGGGTGGCATACCCGGGGACGCAGGCAATCAGGATGGTACCGGCGGCCATCAGCGCCAGGGTGATCACCAGGCCTTTCTTGCGGCCGTGGCGGTCGATGTAGGCGCCGAGGAAGATGGCGCCCAACGGGCGCATCAGGAAGCCGGCGCCGAAGGTGGCCAGGGACAGCATCAGCGAGGCGAAGGCGCTGTCGGTGGGGAAGAAGGTCTTGGCGATGGCCGTGGCGTAGAAGCCGTAGACCATGAAGTCGAACATTTCAAGGAAGTTACCGCTGACAACGCGAAAGATCGCTTTGCCTTTGCCCGTGGTCGTGGACATGGTCATTCACTCATCTGGCTTTCTTATGGGTAGTCCTGGGTCGCTACTCGTCCTGGCTGTAATATTGAGCAGTTTTGTAACAATATGTGTATCGGCCCCTACAGGCAACAGAAACCGTTGGCAAGCGGGCTAATTGCCGCAGGCGTCGCGCTGGAAAGAGATCAGTGTGGGTTCAATTGAGAAGGGTGTTGCGCACACTGTCGGACAGGCCGTTTGGTGCGAGCCATATGCCCAGGTAAGCCTTGGCCAACTCGTCATTGCGACTGCGGAACACCACCTGGCCGTTGATCTCCAGGCTCAAGCCACGCCCTCGATGCAGCTCCAGCGCGTAACGGTCACCGTTGCGGATATCGCGGAAGGTGCCGTGCAGCTTGTCCACCTCAGGCTTCAGGCGGGCGAGGGCGTCTGGGGGCTGCTGGCGCGTCAGGGTGGTCGTGGCGGCCTTGATTACATCGTTGCGGTCGATATCGCGGAAGTAGTACAGCGCCAGGCGCAGGTCCTGTTGCTGGTCCCAGGCCTGCTTGGCGCTTGCATTGGCCGGGGCATACAGCGCGGCCGCGTAGACATCCGCCCAGAGATACGTCAGCACCGTCTGGTTTTTCAGCACCAGCGTCGGGGAGTGCGCGGGGAAGTTTGCCAGGGTGAGACGATCTGCCTCATTGGCCTGGGCCGGGACCGTGAGCATCAACAATAAACAGATCAACACATGCCGCATAATGGCCCGTCCTGAAGGGGTGACTGCCTGCAGGTTAATTCAATTTTGGACGACGAAGCGCTTTATGGACAACCTGAGGCAACTGGCGATTTTTTGGGGATGTGTGCTGCTGGCAGGGTGTGGCGGCGACACGCTGGAGCACTTTGGCGGCCCGACCATGGGCAGTACGTATTCAATCCAGTACGTCAGGACATCCGCTACCCCGGGGCCGGAGGCGGTCCAGCGCGAGGTGGAAAGCATCCTGCAAACCGTCGACCGGCAGATGTCGACCTACCGCAGTGACTCCGATATCGAGCGTTTCAATCAATTGCCGGCCCACAGTTGCCAGCCCATGCCCGCATCGATCCTGCAACTGGTGCGCACGGGCGAGCAATTGTCCCAGGCCAGTGACGGTGCCTTTGACCTGACCGTCGAGCCGCTGATCAACCTGTGGGGCTTCGGCCCCCAGGCTCGCCAGGTCAAAGTCCCCGACGCCGCGACCCTGGCCCAGGCCCGCGAGCAGGTCGGCTACCAACACCTGCGTATCGATGGCCAGCAGTTGTGCAAGGACGCCGCCGTCGAAATTGACTTCAACAGTATCGCCGCCGGCTACGCGGTGGACCGCATTGCCGAGCGCCTGGCTGCCCTGGGCATCCGCAGCTACCTGGCCGAGGCCACCGGCGAACTCAAGGCGGCCGGGCGAAAACCTGATGGTTCGGCGTGGCGCATTGCGCTTGAAGAGCCGCGGGATGACCTGCAGGTAGCGGAAAAAATCATCAACGTTGACGGCTTCGGTGTGTCCACATCGGGTGACTATCGTAATTATTTCCAGCAGGATGGTCGGCGTTATTCCCACACCCTCGATGCGCGCACCGGCGCACCGATCACTCATCAACTGGCGTCGGTGACCGTGTTGCACCCATCGGCGCTGATGGCCGACGGGCTGTCCACGCTGCTGCTGATCCTCGGGCCGCAGCAAGGCTGGGACTACGCCGAGCAGCACCAGGTGGCGGCATTTTTTGTGATGCGCGAGGGGGATGGCTTCGTCACACGCAGTAACAACGCATTCGAGCAGTTGACGGCGGTGAAACCGTAACGAGTGCTGTGTAGTAAAGGCAAAACTGGCCTACGACGCGACCAAGGGTTAATGTGCGCGGCGTTGAGCCTTATATAGACTGTGCCCCGGTTCACACACTTGAGCCAAATTGTCCTTCATGACCGCTGGCCGCGGCATGATTTAGCCAGGCGTCCAACCGTACGCCTGGCCTGTTCTGAGGAGTACGCATGGCTGTCTACAACTACGACGTGGTGGTACTGGGTTCCGGCCCGGCTGGAGAAGGTGCGGCGATGAACGCCGCGAAGGCAGGGCGCAAGGTGGCGATGGTCGATAGCCGTCGCCAGGTCGGCGGTAACTGCACCCACCTGGGTACCATCCCGTCCAAGGCATTGCGTCACTCCGTTCGCCAGATCATGCAGTTCAACACCAACCCGATGTTCCGGGCCATTGGCGAGCCGCGCTGGTTCTCGTTCCCGGATGTGTTGAAAAGCGCTGAAAAAGTCATCTCCAAGCAAGTCGCCTCGCGTACCGGCTACTACGCCCGTAACCGCGTCGACCTGTTCTTCGGTACCGGCAGCTTCGCCGACGAGCAAACCGTCGAGGTGGTCTGCGCCAATGGCGTGGTCGAGAAACTGGTGGCCAAGCACATCATCATTGCCACCGGCTCGCGCCCGTATCGCCCGGCGGATATCGATTTCCACCACCCACGTATCTACGATAGCGATACCATCCTCAGCCTGGGCCACACCCCACGCAAACTGATCATCTATGGCGCCGGCGTCATTGGCTGTGAATACGCCTCGATCTTCAGCGGCCTGGGTGTGCTGGTCGAGCTGGTCGACAACCGTGACCAGTTGCTGAGCTTCCTCGACTCGGAAATCTCCCAGGCGTTGAGCTACCACTTCAGCAACAACAACATCACTGTGCGCCACAACGAAGAGTACGATCGGGTCGAAGGCCTGGACAACGGGGTGATCCTGCACCTCAAGTCCGGCAAGAAGATCAAGGCCGACGCCTTGCTATGGTGCAACGGCCGTACCGGCAACACCGACAAGCTGGGCATGGAAAACATCGGGGTCAAGGTCAACAGCCGTGGCCAGATCGAGGTGGACGAAAACTACCGCACCTGTGTGACCAACATCTATGGCGCCGGTGACGTGATCGGCTGGCCGAGCCTGGCCAGTGCCGCCCATGACCAGGGTCGTTCGGCCGCTGGCAGCATCGTCGACAACGGCAGCTGGCGCTATGTGAACGACGTACCGACCGGGATCTACACGATTCCGGAGATCAGCTCGATCGGCAAGAACGAACACGAGCTGACCAAGGCCAAGGTGCCTTACGAAGTGGGCAAGGCGTTCTTCAAGAGCATGGCGCGTGCGCAGATCGCCGGTGAGCCGCAAGGCATGCTGAAGATCCTGTTTCACCGCGAGACCCTGGAAGTCCTCGGCGTGCATTGCTTCGGCTACCAGGCTTCGGAGATCGTGCACATCGGCCAGGCCATCATGAACCAGCCGGGCGAGCAAAATACCCTCAAGTATTTCGTCAACACCACCTTCAACTACCCGACCATGGCCGAAGCCTATCGGGTAGCGGCCTACGATGGCCTCAACCGGCTTTTTTGAGCGGCTCCGGCCGGTGGCCTGAGCCGGCCGGGGAGACCGATTTCAGTAATTCTCGAGGGTGGCAGTGGCCAAACCGGGAAAGTCTGTAATCAGGCTATCTACGCCGAAGTCGGCGAGCCTGCGCATCAGCGCAGGTTCGTTGACTGTCCACACGGACACGTGCAAACCCTGGCGCTGGGCTTTTTCCAGGCGTTCGGGGGTGCACAACGTCCAGTTCAATGCCAGAAACTCACAGCCGTAGTTTTGCGCGACCTTCAAAGGATCGAGCCAGGCGTACTCCGCCACCAGCCCGCGTGACAGGTCTGGGGTGAGTTCAACCGCCGCTTTTAATACTTCCCGCGAGCTTGAGGTCACGGTGACCTTGTCCATGATGCCGAAACGCACGGCCATTTCTCGAATCGCCAGCACGGTGGTCGCGGCGCGGGTGCGCGAGGCACTTTTGACTTCCAGTTGCCAGTGATCGAAGTCGCACTTTTCAAATAGCTCCTCCAGGCGCGGGATCGGGCACGGGTTGACCCAGCCGGGGCCGCCTTTGCGCGCGTCCATCTTCGTAAGGTCCGCCGCCGAATACTCGACGACTTTGCCACGCCGGTCGGTGGTGCGCTTGAGGGTTGGGTCGTGGATGACCATCAGCTCACCGTCCATGGACAGGTGCAAATCCAGTTCGCAGCGGCGTACACCGTGCTTGAGGCACTGCTGGAAGCTGGTCAGGGTATTTTCCGGTGCTTCGCCTTTGGCTCCGCGGTGGCCGTAGATCAGGGTCACAGTTGCTCCTTTACGCCAGGTTTTCTGGCAGGGTCATACGAATTCAGGTGTCTTTGGCGTCGCTTTGTTCCCGCGCCAGGCGGCGTTCCTGTGCCTGCTTCTGCAGGATATAGCGCGCCAGCAATTGGCGTTGGGCATCGGTCATGGATTCGAATTCCGTGCCCACGTCAAAACCGTCGCCCTTGGGGTCGCAATGGGTAACGCGCGCGCGCAGCAGCAGGCCGAGTGCCTGGGGCATCAGCACCAGCTTGACTGCCAGGTGAGCGCCGATGGCGAGGGGCGTGGGGTGCTGGAAGTCGATCCCGCCTTCGGAAATGATCACCGGCTGTGGGGCGCCGACTTCATCGCGCAAGCTTTGCGCCATGATTTGGCTAAGCAGGTCCAGGCGTTTGTTCTGGACTTTGAGGAAGGCCGCGAGGGTACGATCTTTATCACTGAGCTGACGTAACAGGTGCTGGGCCTCGAATTCGCTCAGGTGCAGTTCACTGAGCAGATTGAATAGTGGGGAAGCATCCAGCAACACTTCCTTGCTCGCCGCTTCCGGGGCAGACAGGCTTTTGATTTGAAGTGCGATCATGTCGTCGATACGGTAGTATTCGCGGCGCTCTTCTTCATCTAATGTCGACATGGCGAACCCCAGGTAACGGTAATGGTCTGAGTGTAAAGCTGCTTACCAGACCCCGCCACCGGGACGTCTTCTTTTCCTCCGAACAAGCCCCGACATGTTCAGACCTCTCTTCGTATTTATCGGCACGCGTTATACCCGTGCAAAGCGTCGCAATCATTTTGTGTCGTTTATTTCCTTGACCTCGATGATCGGTCTCGCCCTCGGCGTGGTCGTGATGATCGTGGTGCTGTCGGTGATGAACGGCTTCGATCATGAGATGCGCACCCGCGTGCTGGGCATGGTGCCCCACGCCACCATCGAGTCGGGTGAACCGATCAGCGACTGGCAAAGCCTGGCCGACAAGGTCAAGCAGAACCCCGAGGTGCTGGCGGTTGCGCCGTTCACCCAGATGCAGGGGCTGCTGACCAACGACGGCAAGGTGCAGAAGATCCTGCTCAATGGCATCGATCCGGTCCAAGAACGCAAGGTCTCGATCATCGACAAGTTCATGTTGCAGGGCAAACTGGACGACTTGTCGCCCGGCAGCTTTGGCATCGTGATCGGTGACAAGGCCGCGGCCAAGCTGGGCGTGGGCATTGGCGACAAGCTGACCTTCGTCGCCCCGGAAGTCACCGTGACTCCCGCCGGCATGTTCCCGCGCATGAAGCGCTTTACCGTGGTGGGCACCTTCCACGTCGGCGCCGGCGAGATTGACGGTTATCTCGGCCTGACCAACCTCACCGACCTGGCTCGCCTGCAACGTTGGCAGCCAGACCAGGTGCAGGGCCTGCGCCTGAAGTTCAACGACCTGTTCGACGCACCGCGCGGCGCCTGGGAAATCGCCCAGCACCTGGGCGAAAGCCAGTACTACGCCCGCGACTGGACCCGTACCCACGGCAACCTGTACCAGGCCATCCGCATGGAAAAAGCCATGATCGGCCTGCTGCTGCTGCTGATCGTCGCCGTTGCGGCCTTCAACATCATCTCCACCTTGGTGATGGTGGTGAACGACAAGAAGGGCGATATCGCTATCTTGCGGACGCTGGGCGCCACGCCGGGGCAGATCATGGCGATCTTCATGGTGCAGGGCACGGTGATCGGCGTGGTCGGCACCTTGATCGGTACCGTCGTCGGGATCTTGGCCGCGCTGAATGTCAGCGCCGCCATCGCCGGTCTGGAAACCCTGATCGGCCACAAGTTTCTCAACGCTGACGTCTACTTCATCGACTACTTGCCGTCCCAGGTTCAGGCCCCGGACGTGCTGATGGTCGGCGGCGCCGCGTTGGTCCTGAGTTTCCTTGCCACCCTGTATCCAGCCTGGCGCGCGGCACGTACCCAGCCAGCACAGGCCTTACGTTATGAGTGAATCGGGCATGAGTGAAAAAGCAATCCTGAGCTGCCGCAACCTGGGCAAATCCTACGAGGAAGGCCCGGAATCGGTTGTGGTGCTGTCCAACCTGCAACTTGAACTGCACCCCGGCGAGCGCGTGGCAATCGTCGGCAGTTCCGGTTCCGGCAAAAGTACCTTGCTTAACCTGTTGGGCGGCCTCGATACGCCGTCCCAGGGCAGCGTATGGCTGGCCGGCGAAGAGTTGTCTGCCTTGAATGAAAAGGCCCGTGGCCAACTGCGCAATCGCTCCCTGGGCTTTGTGTACCAGTTCCACCACCTGCTGCCGGAATTCACCGCCCTGGAAAACGTGTGCATGCCGTTGTTGATCGGCAAGACCGCGATCCCGGAAGCACGCCAGCGGGCCAAGGCCCTGTTGGAGCGTGTCGGCCTCGGCCACCGCCTGGAGCACAAACCGGCCGAATTGTCCGGTGGCGAGCGTCAGCGTGTGGCGATTGCCCGTGCCCTGGTGAACAACCCAGGCCTGGTGATGCTCGACGAGCCCACCGGCAACCTCGACTCCCACACCGCCCAGGGCATCAAGGACTTGATGCTGGAGCTGAGCACCCAGATGCGCACCGCGTTCCTGGTGGTGACCCATGACATGAGCATGGCCCGGCAGATGGACCGCGTATTGCACCTGCAGGAAGGTCATCTGGTCGCCATCTGACCTGTTTCAAGCCTGGCGCTGGGCGCCGGGCTTTTTCATTTTTTCAGGCGGTGCAAGCGAATGTTCAGACCGTTATCGATTTTCATCGGCACGCGCTATACCCGCGCCAAGCGCCGCAACCGTTTTGTTTCGTTTATCTCGATGACCTCGATGATCGGCCTCGCCTTGGGCGTGCTGGCGATGATCGTGGTGTTGTCGGTGATGAATGGCTTCCAGCGTGAAATGAGCTCGCGCATCCTCGGCATGGTGCCCCACGCGACTATCGTCGGCGTGAACCCGATCGACGATTGGCAGCCGGTGGCCGCCGCCGCGATGAAGAATCCCGAAGTGACTGCCGCCGTACCGTTCACACAGATGGATGGTATGTTTTCCTACAAGGGGGCGATGCAGCCGATCGAGATCAGTGGCGTCGACCCGGCCCAGGAAGGCAAGGTGTCGATCGTGGCCCAGCATATCGTCAAGGGCAAACTGGAAGACCTGAAGCCCGGCGAGTTTGGCGTGGTGGTGGGGGAGATCACCGCGCGGCGTTTTCGCCTGAACGTGGGTGACAAGCTGACCCTGATCGTTCCGGAAATCAGCAGCGCGCCAGGTGGCATCACGCCGCGCATGCAGCGTTTGAATGTGGTCGGCATCTTCAAGGTCGGCGCCGAGCTGGATGGCTCCATGGCCTTGATCCATATGGCCGACGCCGCGGAAATCCAGCATTGGCAGCCGAACCAGGTGCAGAGCGTGCGCCTGGCGGTGAAGGACTTGTACGCAGCGCCCAAGGTGTCGGCGGACATTGCCAGCAGCCTGGGCGCGGCCTACAAGGCTGACGACTGGACCCACACCCAGGGCAGCCTGTTCAGTGCGATGAAAATGGAAAAGACCATGATCGGCCTGCTGTTGCTGATGATCGTCGCCGTGGCCGCGTTCAATATCATCGCCACGCTGATCATGGTGGTGAACGATAAGGGCGCGGACATCGCGATCCTGCGCACCATCGGCGCCACGCCAGGGCAGATCATGGCGATCTTCATGGTGCAGGGTACCGTGATCGGGATCGTGGGTACCTTGATCGGTGGCGTGCTGGGGGTGATTGCGGCACTGAACGTCAGTGAGCTGGTGGGCTGGCTGGAGCGGGTAACCGGGCAGCATATCTTCAGTTCAGACGTGTATTTCGTCAGTAACCTGCCTTCGGAACTGCAAGGTGGGGATGTGTTGTTGATTTGCTCGGCAGGGTTTGTGTTGAGCTTTTTGGCGACGATTTACCCGGCGTATCGGGCGGCTAAGATTGAGCCGGCGCATGCCCTGAGGTATTCGTAATATTCAAGACCGTTATCGGGGGCAAGCCCCCTCCCACAGGTTGAATGTATTCACAAATCAAAATGTGGGAGGGGGCTTGCCCCCGATAGCGCCGGTACAGCGTGCATCAATCTCCGGCAGGCAACTCAATCACAAACCTTGTCCACCCCGCCTCAGACTCACAATAAATCCTCCCCCCATGCGCCCGCACAATCGACTGGGTAAGCGCCAGCCCCAGCCCCGCATGTTCGCTGCTGCCTTCATGCCGCGCCGGGTCCGCTCGGTAGAACCGGTCGAACAACCGCGGTAATACGTCCGCCGGTATGCCTTCGCCGCTGTTCTCCACTGTCAGCGTCACGCCTTGTGCACCTTCCTCCAGATGCACCCGCACCTCGCCGCCCGCCGGCGTAAAGCGCAGCGCGTTATCCAACAGATTCGACAATGCCCGGCGCAGCATGCCGCGATCGCCGGTGGTGTGGGCCGTTCCCTCGCGCACCAGGCTGACCTGCGCGTCTTCCGCCAGCAAGACGAAGAATTCCAGCAGCGCATCCACTTCGTCCGCCAACCTCAACGGCTCGCGCTTGGGCGTCAGCAACCCATGATCAGCCTTGGCCAGGTACAGCATGTCATTCACCAGCTGCGCCATCCATTGCAGCTCTTCCAGATTGCTGTGCAGCGCTTCGCGGTAGTCCTCCAGCGGGCGCGGCTGGGTCAGGATGACTTGGGTCTGGGTCAACAGGTTCGACAGGGGCGTGCGCAGTTCATGGGCAATGTCGGCGGAGAAGGCCGAGAGGCGTTGGAATGCATCGTCCAGGCGGCCGAGCATGGCGTTGAAGGCCTGGGCCAGTTCCGCCAGTTCCACCGGCATCTGCTGCTGGGGCAGGCGTTGGGTCAGGGAGTGGGCCGACACGCCGGCGGCCACTTCACTCATGCGCCGCAAGGGGCGCAAGCCACTGCGCGCGGCCCAGGCGCCGAGCAGTGCGGTGGCCAGGGCCGAGAGGCTGACGGTGAGCCAGATCAAATGTTGCATGCGTTGCAGGAAGTGCTGGTGGTGCGTGATGTCGAGCATCAGGCTCAGTTGCGGTGAGTCGGGTTGGCCCGGGCTCAGTGGCGCGTTGTACACACGGTAGTCGGTTCCGGCGTTTTGTAGGCTGTACAGGCCAGGCTTCTCGGGCAGGGGGATGTTCGGCGCGCCGTCAAACCAGCGCTGGCCGGCGGCACTGATGCGCAAGGCGAGGTCGGGTTGGCGGTTGAGTTCGGCGCGCAGTTGCGCTTCGCGTTGTACGAATGACTGCACGGAGTCGACGCCCTGCAAGGTGCTGCGCAGCGCGACCAACTTGCTGTCGAGCAGTTGCTGGTCCAGCTCGACGAAGTGCGCTTCGCTGGCCTGGTTGAACAGCACCCCGGCAATCAACGACACCACGGCGGTGCAGGCGGCAAACAGCAGGGCCAGCCGACTGGCCAGGGACAGGCGCTTGATCAACTGCATCGTTCTTCCAGTACATAACCCATGCCGCGCACGGTGTGGATCAGCTTGGTGGGGAAGTTGTCGTCGATTTTCAGGCGCAGGCGGCGGATCGCGACTTCGATGATGTTGGTGTCGCTGTCGAAGTTCATGTCCCACACCTGGGAAGCGATCAGCGACTTGGGCAGCACTTCGCCCTGACGGCGCAGCAGCAGTTCGAGCAGGGCGAATTCCTTGGCGGTGAGGTCGATGCGCTGGCCGCTTCGCTCAACCCGGCGGCGGATCAGGTCCAGGCGCAGGTCGGCCAGTTGCAGTGCGGTGTCCTGGGGGGCGCTGCTGCCACGGCGTAACAGGCTGCGCACCCGCGCCAGCAGTTCGGAGAAGGCGAACGGCTTGACCAGGTAGTCGTCAGCGCCCAGTTCCAGGCCGTGTACCCGGTCTTCCACCGTGTCGCGGGCGGTGAGGAACAGCACCGGGATATCCAGGCCGGCACTGCGTACCGCCTGCAGGATCTGCCAGCCATCGCGACCGGGCAGCATCACATCGAGGATCAACAGGTCGTAGTCGCCCGTCAGTGCCAGGTGCTGGCCGCTGGTGCCGTCGGCCACCAACTCGGTGGTAAAACCGGCCTCGGCCAGGCCTTGGCGCAGGTATTGGCCGGTCTTGGGTTGGTCTTCGACGATCAGCAGTTTCATGGGCAGCTCTTGGCAGCGGGTCACGACGGGCTTTATACCGCGCTCGGCAGGGCAGGGGCGCAACCTGACAAAGTTGTAATCTAGCAGTCAGCTGGCTGGCAGCGAGGTCATCTTAGAGTGCTATCCAGGCTGATCCCACACCTTTGGAGAATTGAGATGGTATTGCGTAACCCCCTGTTGTTAGCGGGCTGCCTGTTGGCCTTGAGTTTCGGGGCGGCGGCTGAAACGGCTCACACCTATGCATTTGGCCAGCCAGCGGCTGCCGACAAGGCCACGCGCACCGTGGAAGTTACATTGCAGGATATTTCCTTTTCGCCCAAGTCGTTGGACGTAAAGGCCGGTGAGACCGTGCGCTTTGTGCTGGTCAACAAGGGCCAGTTGCTCCACGAATTCAACCTGGGTGATGCAGCGATGCATGCCGAGCACCAGAAGGAAATGCTACAGATGCAGGCCAGCGGCATGCTGAATGCCACCGGTATGGGCAAGATGGATCACGGCGCCATGGGGCACGGTGATATGGGCGGCATGAGTGGTATGGGGGGCATGAAGCACGATGACCCTAACAGCGTGCTGGTCGAGCCCGGCAAAACCGCCGAGCTGACCTGGACGTTCACCAAGGCCACTGGCCTGGAGTTCGCCTGCAACATACCCGGGCATTACCAGGCGGGCATGGTCGGCAAGCTCAACGTCGAATGAGCGCTTGTTAAGGGCGGGGGCAAAGGCTGGTAGACTGGCGCGGTTTATTTAGCCAGGTTTCCGCCATGCATCCCGCTGCCGAACATTCGCCGCTGGGCAAGTCCAGTGAATACATCTCCACCTACACCCCTTCGTTGCTGTTCCCGATTCCGCGCGCCGCCAAGTGGGCCGAACTGGGCCTGAGCGCCGAGACCCTGCCGTACAAAGGCGTGGACTTCTGGAACTGCTTCGAATTGTCCTGGCTGCTGCCCTCGGGCAAGCCGGTGGTGGCCATCGGTGAATTCAGTATTCCGGCTGACTCGCCGAATATCATCGAGTCCAAGTCCTTCAAGCTGTACCTCAACTCGCTGAACCAGACCGCGTTTGCCGACACGCAGCGCCTGGAAGCCACGTTGCGCACCGATCTCAGCGCCGCCGCCGGCAAACCGGTGGGCGTGCGCATCCGCAGCCTGGGCGAGGTGGAAGCCGAAGGCGTGGTGGCCCTGCCGGGCACTTGCATCGATGATCTGGATATCAGCGTCAGCAACTACGAGCACCCGCGCCCGGAACTGCTGCGTTGCGACGATTCGCGTGTGGTGGAGGAAAGTGTGCACAGCCACTTGCTCAAATCCAACTGCCCGGTCACCAGCCAGCCCGATTGGGGCAGCGTGGCGGTGGAATATCGGGGGGCGGCGCTGGATCACGCCAGCCTGTTGGAATACCTGGTGAGCTTTCGCCAACACTCAGATTTCCATGAGCAGTGCGTGGAGCGGATCTTTCTCGACCTGCAGCGTTTGCTCAAGCCAGAGAAGCTGACGGTGTATGCGCGCTATGTGCGGCGGGGTGGGTTGGATATCAATCCGTACCGCAGTACTGAGGATGTGGCGTTCCAGAACGTGCGCCTGGCGCGCCAGTAACCTTCACAGTAAACAAATGTGGGAGGGGGCTTGCTCCCGATAGCAGTGGGTCAGGCACAGAGACTGTGACTGACACTCCGCTATCGGGAGCAAGCCCCCTCCCACATTTTGGTTCTGCGTGTGGCTTTGGGCCGGTTTAAATGCCGATGTTGCCCAAGGTGATCACGATATTGCGCAAAGTACCCGCGATGCCTGGATGGTCCAACTCGAAACCTTCCACTGCACGGTTCACATCGTCAGCGATGCTGGGTGGCTGGGTGGCCGGTTCCAGCTCCAGTTGTACTTCGAACTTGGCGAGCAAGGCTTCCAGCGCTTCACGTTTTTCGGCTGGCAGCGGCGGTTCCTGTTCCAGTTGCTCGCGCAGGATATTGACCTGTTCTTGCAATTTTTCGCGGGCAGGCATGGCGTTCTTCCTTTTATCGATAGGCACTGGCATAGACCACGGCACGCCGAGAAAGGTCTACGGACTGACCGGTAGATTAATCCACCGGGGCCGAATGTGCATGATCTCGATCAGGGCTTCTCGCCTTTGAGCTGGCGCAGGCTGATGTCCGCCAGGCAGGTGCCGAGCTCGCCGAGATGATCGATCACCGAATGCACCCCCAACCCATACAGTGCCACGGTAGCCTTGCCGCGCTTGTATTCGCGCTGCTGCTCGGTCAGCGCCTGCCATTGCTCGGGCGCCAGGCCGCACAGTGAACCGCAGGACGCCAGGCCGATGGTCCACAACCCGGCATTCAGGCCCGATTGCAGCAAGCGCGGCTCGCCGCTGACCAGCACGCAGCCTTCCAGGCGTGGGATATTCAATTCCATCAGCGCTTGCCAGCACGCATGGGGCGCCGGCCAGCGGATGGAGGAGGGGGATGCGGCCTTGACCCAATCGGGCAGGGCCGCAGCCAGCGGGGTGGTCACCGAGGGTGGCAATTCATCCAGCCAGGCGCAGGGCACGCCTTGCTCTTTCAGGCTGCGCAGAATCTTCAGCGCGCCGGGCGTAGCTTCGGAGTGCGGGGAGAACGAATCGGTGCGTGCCTGGGAACCGAAATCCACCAGGCAGCCACTCAGGCCAAACAACACGGCAGTCAGGGTGGGAGCGGTGGCGACGGCAATCTCGGCGTGAGGCATTTATACATCCCTGAAATAGCGCCAACGCTATCGGGGTGGGATGACAAGTCGATGACACTGGCGTTAATTGTAGGAAAATTGTCCATTTCCGAGTCAGTCGTTTCTTGGTAGCTGCCTAAATCCACACTTCCGTCATATACTGACGGCCTTATTCAGGGCATAGCGCCCATGACAGACCATTCAAGGAGCAAAAGCTATGCGCTGGAGCCACTACTTCGCTCAGTTGTCGGTGTGTGCCACTGTCCTGCTGGTGCCATTCGCCGCACAGGCAGCGTCGGAAGATGACCCATGGGAAAGCGTCAACCGCCCGATCTTCACCTTCAACGACACCGTTGATACCTACGCCCTCAAGCCATTGGCCCAGGGCTATCAGTTTGTGACCCCGCAATTCATGCAAGACGGCGTGCACAATTTCTTCCGCAACATCGGCGATGTCGGCAACCTGGCCAACAACGTGTTGCAGCTCAAGCCGCACGCCGCGGGCGTGGACACCGCTCGCTTGCTGATGAACACCACCTTCGGCGTGCTGGGCTTTATCGATGTCGGCACCAAAATGGGGCTCAAGCGCAGCGATGAAGACTTCGGCCAGACCCTGGGTTACTGGGGCGTGGGCAGTGGCCCATACGTGATGCTGCCGCTGCTGGGGCCAAGCACCCTGCGTGATGCGCCGTCCAAGTACGTGGACAGCTACACCCAGCCATATCGCTATATGAACGACATTGGCTGGCGCAACAGCACCATGGGCCTGAATATCGTTGATACCCGCGCCAGTCTGCTCGACAGCGAGAAGCTGATCACCGGCGACAAGTACACCTTTATTCGTAACGCTTACCTGCAGAACCGCGAGTTCAAGGTCAAGGACGGCAAGGTCGTCGACGACTTTTAAGCTGTGATATTTTGAAATGAAAAAAAGGCGACCCTGGCGGTCGCCTTTTTTATGTGCGGTTTCAGCGCATTTTCAAGATCTTAAGCCCCAGTTGTTGCTCTTCGCCTGCCGTTTTGGTCCATACCACTTCGGTGTCAGCCTCCAGGCCTTTGAGAGCCGCGTGCTCTGAATCAATGCGCACCGTGAGCAGGTCTCCCACGTTGAACTGACGCGGTGCCTGCACCTGCATCCCGGAGCTGGAAAGGTCCACGCAAACCCCGGCAATCTCTTGCCCCGCGTGGATCAACGCCACGTCGGCATCCACTCGCATGCGGATGAAGTCGCGTTTTTCAGCGTAGTCGCGCTCGTATTCGCTCACAGCTTCCATCCTTACATTGTGTTGTGGTTTTAAGGGTTCTTATAACTCCCGGTGATTTGCGATGTAAAGACGCCCGGCGACCATCGGCATGAGCTTGAAACACCAGGCGGATGGGAGTACCGTCTGCGCCTTAGAAGGGCACCTCTGCTTTACAGTTGTGCGTGGGCAAAAAGCCTATGCTTTGTAGGACAGAGAGGCTAGAAAGCGAATCCAGTAGAGTGAGCCCGGCCTTTGCCGAGTCGCCTACGCCAACCTAATTCTGGCGCCGTTTGCCCACATGCAAAAAACCAGTGCCACGCTGCTGATAATCGATGACGACGAAGTAGTGCGCGCAAGCCTTGCGGCCTATTTGGAAGACAGTGGGTTCAGCGTCCTGCAGGCCAGCAATGGCCAACAGGGTCTCCAGGTATTCGAGAGCGACCAGCCCGACCTCGTGATCTGCGACCTGCGCATGCCCCAGATGGGCGGCCTCGAGCTGATCCGCCAGGTGACCGAGCGCGCCCCGCAGACGCCGGTGATTGTCGTGTCCGGCGCCGGGGTCATGAACGATGCTGTCGAGGCCTTGCGCCTGGGCGCCGCCGATTACCTGATCAAGCCCCTGGAAGACCTGGCGGTGCTGGAGCACTCAGTGCGCCGTGCCCTGGATCGTGCACGCCTGCTGCTGGAAAACCAGCGTTACCGCGAAAAGCTCGAAACCGCCAACCGTGAACTCGAAGCCAGCCTGAACCTGCTCCAGGAGGACCAGAACGCCGGTCGCCAGGTGCAGATGAACATGCTGCCGGTCAGCCCCTGGACCATCGACGAGTTCAAGTTTGCGCACCAGATCATTCCGTCGTTGTACCTGTCGGGTGATTTTGTCGACTATTTCCGTGTCGACGAGCGCCGCGTGGCGTTCTACCTGGCCGATGTCTCCGGCCACGGTGCTTCCTCCGCTTTTGTGACCGTGTTGTTGAAATTCATGACCACACGGCTGTTGTTTGAATCCAAGCGCAATGGCACCTTGCCGGAGTTCACTCCCTCCGAGGTGCTGGGCCACATCAACCGAGGCTTGATCAGCTGCAAGCTGGGCAAACACGTGACGATGGTGGGCGGCGTGATCGATGAAGAAACCGGTCTTTTGACCTACAGCATTGGTGGTCACCTGCCGATGCCGGTTTTGTACACACCTGACAGTGTGCGCTACCTGGAAGGACGGGGTCTGCCCGTTGGCTTGTTCAATGAAGCCACCTATGAAGACCACATCCTGGAGCTGCCACCGACCTTCAGCCTGACGCTGATGTCCGATGGCATCCTGGACCTTCTTCCAGAGCCTACACTCAAAGAGAAAGAAGCCGCCTTGCCCCAACGGGTCAAGTCGGCGGGCGGCAGCCTGGATGGCCTGCGGCAGGTTTTTGGATTGGCCACGCTAGGGGAGATGCCGGATGATATCGCCCTATTGGTGTTGAGCAGGAATCTTTGATGAGTACCGGAAGAATCCAATTCGCCGAGCAAGACGGGACCTTTGTCCTGAAGTTTGTCGGTGAAGTGCGCCTGACCTTGTGTTCGGCGCTGGATGCGACGATTGAGCGGATTTTCACAGCGCTGAACTTCTCGGCGATCGTGATCGATCTGACCGAAACCCGCAGCATCGATAGCACCACCCTTGGGCTGTTGGCCAAGTTGTCCATTCTGTCTCGGCAGAAGGTCGGCCTGTTGCCCACCGTCGTCACCACCCACGAAGACATCACCCGGCTGCTGCAGTCCATGGGCTTCGACCAGGTGTTCAACATCGTTGACCGCCCGATCCCTTGCCCGGAATGCCTCACCGACCTGCCGGTCCAGGACCAGTCCGAGGAGGTTGTTCGGGTGAAGGTACTGGAAGCGCACAAAATCCTGATGGGCCTCAACGAGTCCAACCGCGAAGCCTTCCACGACCTCGTCAACGCCCTCGAGCGTCACTGATCCCTCTGTAGGTGAGAGGGGGCTTGCCCCCGATAGCACAGTGTAAGGCCATGTATTCCTCGCTGACCCACCGCCATCGGGAGCAACCCCCCTCCCACAGTTGAACTGAGATCGGCTTGCGATCGATACAAAAAAGGGCGGTACCCTCACGGGTACCGCCCTTTTTGCCGTCTCTGTCCGTTTACAGCTTGGCGGACAACAGCGCCTCAAGCTTCTCCTGGTCCCGAGCAAACTGACGAATACCCTCTGCCAGCTTCTCAGTCGCCATCGCATCCTCGTTGGACTCCCAACGGAACTGCGCTTCAGTCAAATGTACCCGCGCCTCTCCGGCATGGCCAGGCGACAACTTGCGCTCCAGCTTGCCTTCGTCCGCCGCCAGCTTCTCCAACAGGTCCGGGCTGATCGTCAGGCGATCACACCCAGCCAACTCTTCGATCTGACTCAGGTTACGGAAGCTCGCACCCATCACCACGGTCTTGTAGCCGTTGGCCTTGTAGTAGTTGTAGATGCGCGTCACCGACTGCACGCCAGGATCATCCGAGCCGGTGTAGTCGTTGCCATTGGCTTTCTTGTACCAATCGTAGATCCGGCCTACGAATGGCGAAATCAGGAACACACCCGCTTCCGCGCAAGCCACAGCCTGGGCAAACGAGAACAGCAGGGTCAGGTTGGTCTGGATGCCTTCTTTTTCCAGCTTCTCCGCCGCACGGATGCCTTCCCAGGTGGAGGCGATCTTGATCAATACGCGGTCGCGGCCGACGCCGGCCTTGTCATACAGGTCGATCAGACGGTGCGCGCGCTTGAGTACGGCGTCAGTGTCGAACGACAGGCGGGCATCCACTTCGGTGGAAATACGGCCTGGTACCACTTTGAGAATCTCTTGACCCACCGCTACCGCAAAACGGTCGCTGGCCAGGCCGACATCACCGTTGCAGTCCTGCACACACTCATCCAGCAGCTTGGCATAGCCCGGAATCGACGCGGCCTTGAGCAGCAGGGAAGGGTTGGTGGTGGCGTCTTGCGGCTTGAGCTTGGCGAGGGTGGAAAAATCGCCGGTATCGGCTACGACGGTGGTGAACTGCTTGAGTTGTTCCAGCTTGGAAGTCATGGGCGTGCTCTGTCCTATGGGTCTGATGACATTACCCGAGCGCCGACAGGCGCTCAAGGGCGCAAATGCGTTCGATCGTTTGCGAGGGCAACAACCTGAAAACAGCCGTTTGAATGACGGGCCTTGCTGCTGAATAGGAGGCCAGAACGGCCCACAGGTTCAACCCAATTGCCCGATGACACTTGGATAGCGCCTTCATGCCAACTGACGCCTTCCCTGGTATGCACCGCACCCAATGTGGGAGGAGGCTTGCCCCCGATGGCAGTGTGTCAGTTCATCAATAACCAACCGACGCCCTGCAAGCTATCCAATCAACGCCCTTCCAACAACGCCCCTGCCTGATCCAACAATGCCAACGGATCCGCAGCCTTATGAATATCCACCGACAACAACTGCCTGAATCTGCGCGCCCCAGGGAAACCGGTGCCCAACCCCAACACATGCCGCGTCACATGATGCATCGCCCCACCCGCCGCCAAATGCTCAGCGATATAAGGCCGCAACTGCGCCAACGCCTCCGCCCGGCTGATCACCGGCGCTTCACTGCCAAACAACTGCTGATCCACCTCCGCCAGCAGATACGGATTGTGATAAGCCTCCCGGCCCAGCATCACCCCATCAAACGTCTGCAAATGTTCATGGCACTGCTCCAGCGTCTTGATGCCGCCGTTGAGAATAATCTCCAACTCAGCGAAGTCCTGCTTCAACTGCGCCGCCACGTCATAGCGCAAGGGTGGAATGTCGCGGTTCTCCTTTGGCGACAACCCTTCCAGAATCGCAATCCGAGCATGCACCGTAAAACTGCTGCAGCCCGCGTCCTTCACCGTCCCGACAAAGTCACACAACTCGGCATAACTGTCCCGCCCATTGATCCCGATGCGGTGCTTGACCGTCACCGGAATCGACACCGCATCGCGCATCGCCTTCACACAATCGGCCACCAAGGCCGGGTGAGCCATCAGGATCGCGCCGATCATATTGTTCTGCACCCGGTCGCTCGGGCAGCCGACATTCAGGTTCACTTCGTCGTAGCCAGCGGCCTCGGCCATACGGGCACAAGCGGCCAGGTCAGCGGGGACACTGCCGCCAAGCTGGAGCGCCAGAGGGTGCTCGGCTTCGTTATGGCGCAGGAAGCGGTCGTGGTCGCCATGGAGGATCGCGCCGGTGGTGACCATCTCGGTGTAGAGCAGGGCGTGCTTGGAGAGCAGGCGCAGGAAGAACCGGCAGTGACGGTCGGTCCAGTCCATCATGGGGGCGACGGAGAAGCGGCGGGAGAGGGCTTGCGGTGTAGCTATTTCTGAGGGCATTGGGATCTGGGATGGAGAATGCGAAGGGTGGGCAGTTTATCAGGAATGGGTTTGAGGGGGCGGGGTGTTGGTCGTGCGATGCGAGGCCCTTAAATAAATTCCCTTTTTTCCGGCATGTGGTGGTGGCACTGCTGAACAATGAGCCCGTCTGCAAGCGCCTATGCAAGCGCGGCCGGGAGGTGGTCCTGCTTTCCGAAAACCCCAAGTTCCCGGCGCGCTACGTTCTCGAAGGCGACGAACTGTCGATCTGGGGCGTGATCACCAGCACAGTGCGCAGCCATGTCTAAGCAGCAGTCAACCTTCGCACTGATCGACTGCAACAGCTTCTATGCCAGTTGCGAACGGGTATTCCGGCCCGACCTGGCGAAGGTGCCCATCATGGTGCTGAGCAATAACGACGGCTGTGTCATCGCTCGGAGCTACGACGCCAAACCCTTCATCAAAATGGGCGAGCCGTATTTCCAGATCAAGCACAAACTCAAGCAGCACGGCATTGTCCCGTTCTCCTCCAACTATGCGCTGTACGGCGACATGAGCGAGCGCGTGATGAGCCTGATCGAGGCGATGGTGCCGGCGGTTGAGGTGTACAGCATCGACGAGGCGTTCGCCGATCTGACTGGCATCGGTGGGCTGGATGCCTTAGGCCGGCAGATTCGCTCCTAGGTGCTTCGCGGCACTGGTATCTCTGTCGGTGTTGGTATCGCGCACACCAAAACTCTGGCGAAGCTAGCAAACCACACCGCGAAGCGCCTGCAGTCCCAAACTGGTGGGGTGGTCAACATCACCGATCCGGTTAAGCGTGACTGGGTGCTGCGCAATACGGACGTGGCTGAAGTGTGGGGCGTTGGCCGCAAGATGAAACTCCATCTTGATGCCATGGGGATCAAGTCGGCTATGGACCTGGCTAAGGCCGATCCGTGGACGCTCCGTAAGAAGTTCAGCGTTGTGATCGAGAAGACGGCCAGAGAATTGGGCGGCACACCTTGGCTGGAGCTGGATGAACCGGATCCGCCGAAGTAGGAAATCTGCTGTAGCCGCATGTTCGGCAAGAGGCTGACGGAGCTGCCGCCAATCAAGGAAGCGGTGGCCACCTACATGATGCGTGCGTCTGAGAAGCTCCGCGCTCAGAACTCGCTGTGCAAGAAGGTGCGCGTGTGCATCCGCACTGGCATGTTCAATCCGGAGGAGGCGAAGTATGCCAATGGGGTGGTGGTGGATATGCCGTACCCTACTGATGACGTGCGGCTGCTTACTCAAGCGGCGGTGGGGGCGGTTGATCAGATATTTCGACCAGGCTTTAAGTACAGCAAGGCTGAGGTGATGTTGCTCAACCTTTGCCGGGCAGGTGAGTACACCGATGATTTGTTTTCTATTTCACAGCCGGCGCAGGCGACTCGTGTGATGGCGGTTTTGGACCAAATTAACGAAAGGTGGGGTAGGGGGGCGTTGCGTTCGGCAAGCGTGCCAGCGGATCCTAGCTGGGCAATGCGTCGGGAGATTATGAGTAAAAGCTATACAACTAGACTTGACCATCTATGGATGGTTTCTTGCAAATAACAAACCTAATACTAAGGGGGTGTTTGATATTTAATATTTTCTATCACTTTGTGTTGTGCGTATGCTTCCTGCTTAAAACTCAGGAGGGAAAACTACTTCTCCGCGTTCAAGGTTGTCAACGTCATATAATAATTCGGCTATAAATTGAGCGGGGATATAGTTTATTACGCCGCTTGCTCCAGAACCAGTAATCACCATTCCAGAGAACTCCATCTGACCATTAGCGTATCTAAAAACTGGCGAGCCACTATATCCTCGAAGGCATTTATTATCTGTTGTGGTTATTTTTAACGATTCGAGATTTTCTATCTGGGGAATTATTCGTTTACCAAAAAGCACTCCTAACGATGCGGAGAACTGCTTTTCATCATAATCATATGATCTATGGCTGTCAGGATAGCCAAAGACGCAGTAGCTCTTATCTTCGTCTCTCGCGTCGTCATCAATTGTGTACCCTATATCTATCCAGTTCAAGCCGTTATTACTTAAAGAGTCGACATTCTCAGGATGTACTCGCATAACTAATAAGTCTTGCGATGGTTCGAAGTCGTCTTTCATTATTGCTTCACGGTCAAATTTGATTTCTAGGCCTGATGTGCGTAGAAAAACTCTGATGTGTTGAGGGTTTGTTTTTTGATTTACCCATATGTGCTTTGCAGAAATCAAATAAATATGTCCCCGCCATTCTGCGGTAAATGCAGTTCCGACACCCCAGTAAGGATATTCTTTGTTTTCCGAATAGATAACTAGTGGATGTATTAATCCAAGAAGGGATTCAAATAGATCGCTTGGGACAGGAGGTGGTTTTTTCATGCGTTAAGTCTTGTAGTCTGTTGGCTTAGGTTTTTGGGATTAGCCCTTGTCGATTATCGGTTTCATCGCTTTTGCCAGTTCTTCGAGAAGCTCTGTCATGGTTTCAATCTCGATGTCTCCAGGCTCAATTCGTGGTATTGAAATAGGTTTTCTCTCAGATAGCTTTCCCATTAGTTTATTTGAATTTTTTTGGTAGGTCAGTGCATCGGTGGCTAAAGCTATGTTTCTGCTAGCTTGTTCCGAGGAGAACTGCTCTGTCGGGATGCTCACGACGTCATCCTTAAGCCCTACGTAAAGTGATGCGTTCTTTCTATTGTTTCTATGCTCAGTTAGTATGCTACTTGATTGGAGTAAATCTATGCCCTGATTTGTAGCTCCTAGTGCGGAAATTATGACAGAGGTCTGCACATGTTCAGCTGTGAGCTTCGCCTTGTGATCTCTTAGACGTGCCATAAGTTTTTTTTCATCAACGGGATGCCCTGCGAGCTTCTTTACGCCAGCAGCGTGTAGCATCAGACATTTAGAAAGCTCTTCTCGAGCGATATGGGATAAAGTAAAAGCTCTCGCGTAAAAGCTGTTCTGAAATAAAATTGCTGCCTCCTCAATTAAGGATTCCGCATTAGTTAGTAATGCATGGATGTAATCATCAATGTGTTTTAGAGATAGAGACATTCATTCACCATGCAAATTTTTTTGTGTGGTAGGAAGCCGTCTTGAGTTTGTTTTGTTTTTATAGCTTGGCATGTTGGTTTGTGCAGGCTGGTAAGGGTTGTTTAGGTTCATGGAAAGGCAGGAAGGCCGGTCATTTTTGAGTGTTATGAACCGGCCCGTTAATATCTGATGTCAGACTATTCAGCCTGAATACGATCCCATTCCTGCTTATACTGCTCAGTTTCGTTAATGCAGTTCTCACATAGGAGAGCGCCGTAATAACCTTCACCCTCAAGAGCTGTTACTAACTCAGCGCCTTCTAGGATGACTTGGCACTCATTGTGGTGATCACCAGGGTCAGTTACCCCGTCGCAAGCGTTTTTTAGATACGCTCTGACAACCCCCTTCTGAAGTTCTGTGAGGGTGTCGAAGCCTTTGTCGATGGCAAGCTTGGCAATTCCACCAACCTTAGGGTCTTCGTTATCAAAATGACCGTTTTTCAACAACTGCGCTAGCACCTTAGCTTCTTCGCTCATCATCCCCTCCACGGGTCATGGTCCTTATGAATCGCCACCATAACACAGCTCTGAAAACCGAAGTCGAGCCCATTCTTGCCCGGCTGCGTGCTTTTGAATGACCTTGTACCGCATCATTTAGATTACTTGACGCAAGCGTGAGCTACGGCCTCGTAGACGCAAGCTGGTAGAAGGTAATTGCTTAGAAATTGCTACAAGCGAAACGCAGAAGAGTCTTTTACCTACGTAAGCCTAGGGGCGGATAACGCTCTACGTCCAATCCATCACCGGTACGACAGATAAGCGATAAAATTGTCTCCGGGACCAAGCCAAAATCTCTAGGAAATGTCCCACACTTTTCTCGGCTTGCCCCTCAGACCACCCATAGCTAACCTCCTCAAGCCGCTGACAACCCAGCGGCCGGATGTGGAAGTCCGTACCAAGCTAAGACGCAATCGCCCATAAACCGCTACCGGCGTTTTTTTACGTCTGTATTATGTGTTTCGGCGGCTGTGCGCGGGGCACTTCGGTGCGCCGGGTCCTTAGCCCTGGTCTTCCACACCTGCGTACAGCTGCCACCCTCATGTGGAAGTGAGTTTGGCAGTTCTTGAATAGTTAAGGAGCTCCGCCATGTACAAGGTCACACCTAACCCGCCACATGCTTCAAACGCTGCCCCAGCCGAGCAACCCACTGGCAACGTCTTCCTCGTCAGCCCCAACATCGACTCCGAAACGCTCCTGGCCAACGCCGCCGAAAACCTTGCGTCCGCCAACCAAATGGCCGCAACCCTGGCTTTCGACCTTGATGAGCCCCACCGCGCCATCGCCCTGGGCATCCAGCAGCTAATCGACCTGAGCGCTCTACTCGTCAGCCGAGCCCAGGAGCACGTCGCGCCTACCGCCAGCACGGCCACAGCCTGACACCCAACCCCGCCGCCTTACCCCAAGGCGGCAACCTGAACCCTTCCTGTCACCCGGCAAAGTTTCATAATTCCCTTCGCCTTTGAGGTCTACGATCGTCCCCAAGAGAGGCCCCCCGCGCCTCCAGTCCACAGGGAACTGAAAACATGATCTCGAACCTTGTCAAAGTCGTGATGATTGCTGGCACGTTGCTGTTGGGCGCTTGCTCTTCGGGTTCGTCTGGCGTGAGCAGTGACCCTTGCTTTTCGGGCGGGTGCCAGGCGTTTGGTGACCACAGCCCCAGCAAGGCCGCGAAGATGAATTTTGGCGGCAGTGGGCTGGGGAGTAGTTATGGGGAGTATGGGTCGGGGTTGTTGCATGATGATTGATGGGGTGGTGGGTCAGGCGTTGGTGTGGTGACTGACCCACTGCTATCGGGGGCAAGCCCCCTCCCACATTCGATCTGTGGTGGGGGCAGAATTGTGGGTTTTAGTGCCCGCCCTGCATGCGCCGCGCGACCAGGTAGATACCCAGGCCGACCAGTGCCGTAGCCGCGCCGATGTAGCCGGTGCTGGTCCAGCCAAACCCAGCTGTAATCGCCATCCCGCCAAACCACGGCCCCAGTGCATTCGCCAGGTTGAACGCCGCGTGGTTCGACGCGGCTGCCAGGCTCGGTGCCTCATGGGCAATATCCATCAAGCGGATCTGCAACGGTGCGGCCAGCGACACCATGGTGCCCACCAGGCCCATGCTCAGCAGCACGCCCCATAGCGATGAGGCCGCGAAGGGGAAGAACAACAGCACCGCCATCGACCACACCAGAATCCAGCCCACCGCGCGAAACTGCATGCGATCAAACAGCTTGCCGCCGGCGATGTTGCCGATAATTCCACCGACGCCAAACGCCGCCAGGCCAAATGGAATCCACTGTGGCGAGACTTTGGTCACTTCCAGCATGGTCGGCGCCAGGTAGCTGAATACGCAGAACATCCCGGCAAAACCGATGGCGCCAATCGACAGCGCCATCCACACCTGGGGTTTGGTGAAGGCGCGCAGTTCCTTGCGCGGGTCGCTGCGTTGTTCGTCGTGGCGGTGGGGGACGAATTGCCAGACCAGGGCGATGGTGAGGAGGGCTATCACGCTGACCAAGGCAAATGCAGAACGCCAGCCCAGGTGTTGGCCGAGGAAGGTGGCGATGGGGTTGCCGAGCAGCATGGCCAGGGTCAGGCCCATCATGACCCGCGCCACGGCGCCGGCGCGTTTGTGGTTGGGCACCATGCTGGAGGCGACCACGGCGGCGATGCCGAAGTAGGCGCCGTGGGGCAGGCCGCTGATGAAGCGGAAGGCGACCAGCGAGCCGAAGGTCGGGGTGAAGGCGGTGGCGAGGTTGCCCAGGGCGTACAGGCCCATCAGCAACAACAGCATATGTTTACGCAGCAGCTTGGCGCCGAGGATGGCCAGCAGCGGTGCGCCGACCATCACGCCCAGGGCGTAGGCGCTGATGGCGTGACCGACCTGGGGTTCACTCAGGTTCAAGTTGCGGGCGATGTCGGGCATCAGGCCCATGATGGCGAATTCGCCAGTACCGATCGCGAAGGCGCCCACGGCCATGGCAGCTTCCATTTTGGCGGCACTGCGCGCGGGCAGCACGTGCCCGGGTGTTTGCTGGATAGTCATGGGGTAACTCTATTGGGATGAACGGCACGAAGGACAGCCGCCGATGCTACGCAAGCAGCGACGAAGGTGTCTAGAACAGCCTTTTTTGAAAGAGTTCAGTTTGATTAAACACCCTGTGACCCCACGTCGCGCTTGCCACGCTTGACAGCGGCGCGGCAAAACCCGCGATTTAGAGCTGTCAATTGGCCAAACGACGCATAAACGCCGTTTAGCGTGATATTCTGCGCGCCATCTTGGTCTGGTCTTTCCCCGGTACGTACACCCGTATACGTCCCGGCGGTCGGCTGTCGCCCAGGTAGCTGAAGCCAATAATGATAAGAAGTCAGCGCAGAAGGGACATAAAAGTGAGGTCGATACGTCGGCCTTGTGTGCCCACCCTGCGGTCTTGAAGTGAATGCGCAAACCCCACGTTGCGTTGCCTGGCGCAGCGTGAACGAGGGTTGCCCATCATCAGGGGCAGTGGGGCGGATGGCGTTTTATCATAGGTGCTACCGATGTTTAAGAAAGTAAACACGGCCCTGCTGGGGCTGGCTTTGTCGATGGGGATCACGTCCGTCCACGCGGAAGAGGCAAAGAAAGTCGATGTGCTGCTGATCGGCGGCGGCATCATGAGTGCGACCCTGGGTGTATGGCTCAATGAGCTGGAACCAGGCTGGTCGATGGAAATGGTCGAGCGCCTCGACGGCGTCGCCGAAGAAAGCTCCAACGGCTGGAACAATGCCGGTACCGGTCACTCGGCCCTGGCTGAGCTGAACTACACCCCGGAAGACAAGAACGGCAACGTTGAGATCCCGAAAGCGGTCGAGATCAACGAAGCGTTCCAGATCTCCCGTCAGTTCTGGTCCTGGCAGGTCCAGCAGGGCGTGCTGAAGAACCCGCGTTCGTTCATCAACTCCACACCGCACATGAGCTTTGTGTGGGGCGATGACAACATCAAGTTCCTCAAGAAGCGCTACGAAGCCCTGCAGGCGAGCCCGCTGTTCGCCGGCATGCAGTACTCCGAAGACCCGGCGCAGATCGCCAAATGGGTTCCGTTGATGATGGAAGGGCGTGACCCGAACCAGAAAATCGCGGCCACCTGGACCCCGATCGGCACCGACGTGAACTTCGGCGAGATCACCCGCCAGTTCGTCGCTCACCTGCAAACCACGCCGAAGTTCGACCTGAAACTGTCGAGCGAAGTGCAGGACATCACCAAGAACGCCGACGGCTCGTGGCGTGTCAGCTACAAAAACCTGAAAGACGGCACCAAGACTGAAACCGACGCCAAGTTCGTGTTCATCGGCGCTGGCGGCGGTGCCCTGCACCTGCTGCAGAAGTCGGGCATTCCGGAAGCCAAGGAATACGCGGGCTTCCCGGTTGGCGGCTCGTTCCTGGTCACCGATAACCCGGCCATTGCCGAGCAGCACCTGGCCAAGGCCTACGGTAAAGCTTCGGTTGGCGCGCCACCGATGTCGGTTCCGCACCTGGACACCCGCGTGCTGGATGGCAAGCGCGTGATCCTGTTTGGCCCATTCGCGACCTTCTCGACCAAGTTCTTGAAAGAAGGCTCGTACCTGGACCTGCTGACCAGCACCACCACCCACAACATCTGGCCAATGACCAAAGTCGGTATTCGTGAATACCCGCTGGTCGAGTACCTTGCCGGCCAACTGATGCTGTCGGATGACGACCGCTACAACGCCCTGAAAGAGTACTTCCCGAACGCCAAGAAAGAAGACTGGCGCCTGTGGCAAGCCGGTCAGCGCGTGCAGATCATCAAGCGTGACGAAGAGCAGGGCGGCGTCCTGAAACTCGGTACCGAAGTGGTCAGCTCCGCCGACAACACCATTGCCGGCCTGTTGGGTGCATCGCCAGGCGCATCGACTGCAGCGCCGATCATGCTGACCGTGCTGCAGAAAGTGTTCAAGGACAAGGTTGCGACCCCTGAGTGGCAGACAAAACTGCACCAGATCGTGCCAAGCTACGGCACCAAGCTGAACGACAGTCCTGAAGCTGTTGCCAAGGAATGGGCCTACACCGCCGGTATCCTGCAACTGACCCCACCGCCTGCGATTCCGCAACTGACTGCTCCAAAAGCCACCGAGGCTGCCAAGCCTGCGGCCGCGCCGAGCAAGCCAGCGTCTGA
This sequence comes from Pseudomonas sp. FG86, assembly GCF_057808775.1. Lineage (NCBI taxonomy): Bacteria > Pseudomonadati > Pseudomonadota > Gammaproteobacteria > Pseudomonadales > Pseudomonadaceae > Pseudomonas > Pseudomonas sp. FG86. The sequence goes on from NZ_JBMDIS010000012.1 coordinate 53,486, forward strand.
CCTGGCGCTGTAAGCAACGCCTGATATCAGGTAACGCTTAAAAAAGCCCGCTGAACCGGTAACGGTCAGCGGGCTTTTTGTGCGCGGCTGTTTAACTGTGGGTGTGCTCCCGGCTGACCGGAGGCAGTTCAACCGTGCGCTCGGCCGCGGCCAGGGCCGCCCTCAACCCGGCCTGGTCCAGCGGCACGCAATACGCCGGTTTGGCGCGCTCGAACCGCCAGCTGTCATCCAGGTTGCCGGCGTCCACGGCATCGAAGCCCAGCTCGTCGAGTAAGCCGATCACCTGGGCTTTCGCGCCAGCATCATCGGCGGCCACCGGCAATGCGCGGCGGTCAGGGGCACCGTGGGGGCGGGCATGCTCGGTCAGGTCGGTCGCGAAGATCGCATTGAACACCTTGACCACCTTCGAATGGGAAAAATGCTCGGCGAGCAGCCGGCTGGTGGTGGTTTCAAAACGGTCGAGCGCGGGGAAATGCCCGTCACGCTCGGGGTAGTAGTTGTTGGGATCCAGTATTGTCTTGCCCTCCAGCCACTGCGCGGGAATGCTGCGGTAATGTTCAAACGGAATCGCCACCAGCACCACGTCACCGAACTGCGCGGCATCTTGCGCACTGCCCACTTTGACGCCGCGAATACCGCTGAGCACGCTGCTCATGGTCTGCGGGCCACGGGAGTTGCTCAGCATCACCTCATGGCCGGCAGCTAAAGCCAGCTGGGCCACGGCACGCCCGATAAAGCCCGCGCCAATCACGCCAATCTTCATGGTCTTGCTCCTTTTGAACAGGGGAGCCGTTATGATGATTGGCAACTGTTTGGCGATAAATAATTGTTATGGCGTGGGTGTTGTTACTGGGAGTAGGGAATGATGGACCGTCTATCCAGCATGAATGCCTTTGTGGTCGCCGCCGAGTTGGGCTCATACGCCCGCGCTGCCGAGCGCTTGAACATGTCGGCGCAGATGGTGGCCAAACACGTTGCCGCGTTGGAGCAGCGCCTGGGCGCGCGCTTGCTCAACCGCACCACGCGTCGACAAAGCCTCACCGAGTTGGGCAGCGCGTATTACGAGCGGTGCAAACATATCCTGACAGAGGCCGAGGCGGCTGATTCCCTGGCGCAGATCATGAATGACACGCCGCGTGGCAAGCTGAAAATCACCGCGCCGGTCACTTTCGGCTCCTACAGCCTGATGCCGCTGATTACCGCTTTTTTGCGCGATAACCCGCAGGTGCAAATCGACCTGCACCTCACGGATCGTTTCGTCGATTTGGTGGAGGAGGGCTATGAAGCGGCGTTTCGCATCGGCCCGCTGGCCACCACCGGTTTGACCGCCCGGCCACTGGCGCCTTACCGCCTGGTGGCCTGCGCGGCGCCGGCGTACTTGGCGGCCCGCGGCATGCCGCTGGCGCCGGCCGACCTGGAGCACCACGAATGCCTGGGCTACGCCTTCTGGTCACGCCCCGCGGATCGCGAATGGGTGTTTTACCAAGGCTCGACACCGCACACAGTGAAGGTCGCCAGCCGGTTGCAGATCAATGAAAGCCGGGCATTGATGACAGCCGCGCTGGACGGTTTTGGCATCGTCCTGGGCCCGGAAGACTTTCTGCGCGCGGCATTGGCCAGGGGCGAGTTGGTGCAGGTGCTGCCGGACTTCGAGGCTCCCAGCCGGCCAATGCATCTGGTCTACACCGCCCACCGCCAGCGTACCGCCAAGTTGCGAGGGTTTGTCGAGGCGGTGCTGGAGCGTTTCGGCCCGGCATGAGGGCGAAGAGGTGCAAATGCCGCGGTGTTGCGGGTACGCCTGAAGCGACCGGCCGTCGCGTGCGCTTTTTGAGGCGAGTGGGTTCAGCAACCTGACAGACACCACCTGTTAAAAAAGAACCCAGGCCATGCAGGAGCGCGGCTGGAACCAGGGGGCATTTTTTACTGATACAGGTGTTGGGTGTTAGCGCCCGAGGGGTTTGTATGTTGTTACGTTATGCAGCATTGGCGGCCATGGTTGTCGCCGCATCCGGGTGTGTGCAAGAGCGTGTCGTGCATGAGCGGCGCCCGGTGCAACGTGAGTATGTCGAGGTGGTCGCGCCACAGCCGCCGCCGGTTCAAGTGATTGAAGTCGAGCCTGCGCCACGCTACGGCTATATATGGTCGCGCGGTTACTGGCGTTGGGACGGTGGGCGCTACGTCGCGGTGCATGGCCATTGGGAGCCGGTGCGCGAAGGCTATCGCTACGTGCATCCGCACTGGGTGCAACGCAATGACGGTTTCCACTGGCAGGTGGGTGGCTGGGTTCGCTGAAGCCCTGCCTAGGTCGGCTTCTTCGTACCCAGGAGCCGAACCTCCCGCAACAGTGCCGCCCCCAGTTGGTCGGTGCCCAGTTCCCGATAGCCCACGGCCTTGACCTCACCGTTTTCCTCGGCCTGGATGAGGATCACCGGGGTTTCCTTGCCGGTCGTTTCATCCACATGCATGGCGTACTGGGGAATATCCACTTTGATCGGGGTGCCCGCCGCCTGGCCTTTGACATTGATCAGGAAGGCGGCACACCCGCTGTCGACATCCGCACTCGTGGCGGAGCGGCCGCTGACAAAGCAGGTGGGCGGCAAGTCGGGCCAGGCGATGGTGTCAGCCAGGACGAGGGTCGGCGTCATGACCAGGGCTGCGAGAAGAAGCGTGCGCACGTGAGGCGTTCTCTGGATCAAGGGAAGATGCGGTTTTACCAAAGCCTGCTCGCTGCCGCAACGCTGCGATCGCGGGTGGGCAGCAGGGTCTCCAGTACCCGCCCCCACTCCACGATTGCCTGGGCCGCTTTCTGGATGTGGGTGAGTCCGAACAGGTCAAACCCTGGACCGAACGTCACTCACACCCTTCCATCGGGTCCCCAGCGATACAAACCATGGCCGAGCGCAGTGGCGGTTTATTGCACCACGCGGTAGCACGGCACATAGGCCGCGCCGCCTGGCAGCTTCATGCGGTGCTGGGCGACGAAGGCCTGTAGCAGCTCGTCCAGCGGTTGCATGATGGCCGGGTCGCCGTGGATCTCGTACGGGCCGTTCTGTTCGATCAGGCGAATGCCCTTGTCCTTGACGTTACCCGCCACGATCCCTGAGAACGCACGGCGCAGGTTGGCCGCCAGCTCATGGGGCGGCAGCGCGTGGCTCAGTTGCAGGCTGGCCATGTTTTCGTGGGTCGGGTCGAACGGGCGCTGGAAGCCTTCGTCGATCTTCAACAGCCAATTGAAGTGAAACGCGTCGTTGCGCTCGCGCCGGAACTGCTTCACCGCCTTGAGCCCGGCGGTCATCTGGCGAGCCACTTCGGCCGGGTCGTCGATGATGATCTGGTAGTGCGCCTGCGCTGCTTCGCCCAGGGTTGCGCCGACGAAGGCGTGCAGTTGCTGCAGGTACGGCGCGGCGTGTTTCGGCCCGGTGAGGATGACCGGAAATGGCAGGCCGCGGTTGTCCGGGTGCATCAAAATACCCAGCAGGTACAGGAACTCTTCGGCCGTGCCGGCACCGCCTGGGAAGATGATGATGCCGTGGCCGACGCGCACGAAGGCTTCCAGGCGCTTCTCGATATCCGGCAGGATCACCAGCTCATTGACGATCGGGTTCGGCGCTTCGGCGGCGATGATGCCGGGCTCGGTCAGGCCCAGGTAGCGCCCGCCGGTGATGCGTTGCTTGGCGTGGGAAATGGTCGCGCCCTTCATCGGCCCTTTCATTACGCCGGGACCGCAGCCGGTGCACACGTCGAGGCTGCGCAGGCCCAGTTCGTGGCCGACCTTCTTGGTGTATTTGTATTCTTCGGTGTTGATCGAGTGCCCGCCCCAGCACACCACGATCTTCGGCTCGACACCGGGGCGCAGCGTGCGCGCATTGCGCAGCAGGTGGAACACGTAGTCGGTGATGCCCTGTGAGTTGCTCAGGTCGATGCGCTGGCTGTCCAGCTCGTTCTCGGTGTAGACGATGTCACGCAAGGCGCTGAACAGCATCTCGCGGGTGCTGGCGATCATTTCGCCATCGACGAACGCATCGGCCGGCGCGTTCAACAGTTCCAGGCGTACGCCACGATCCTGCTGATGAATGCGCACTTCAAAGTCTTTATAGGCGTCGAGGATGGTCTTGGCGTTGTCGATATGCGCGCCCGTATTGAGGATGGCCAGGGCACATTGACGGAACAGGGTATAGATGCTGCCGGAGCCGGCTTCGCTCAGTTGCTGGACTTCACGTTGGGAGAGTGTTTCGAGGCTGCCCTTGGGGCTGACGGAGGCGTTGATGACTTGACGTTGGGGCATTCTGGTTCCTTGAAAGCGCAGCCACCGCGCCCTTCAGCGGGGCGATGGCTTGAGAATGGTGGGCGCCGAATTCGGTCGCACGAGACGGTTATTCTGGCCGCCTCGCGGGCAGGGCGCAAACACCGTCCAGCACCATCATGCCGCAGAACTTACTGAATCAGCTTCCAGTTTTTGTAGAAAACCCGACGCAGGGTGAATACCAGGCCGGCAAAACCCGCGATCACGGCGTTGAGGACCGAGGGCAGCAAGGTCGGCCGCACGATATCAATGAACAGGCAGTAACGTTTTGCGTCGTTCTTGTTGAAGGACGCATGCATCAACGTGTCATCGAAAATAAACAGCGGGTCGTCGTGCCAGTAATGCTTGTGCTTGCCGACCTGGATATACACGCCGTCATGGTGAGGCGCCGGCGCCATGTTGTAGAGCACCCGGAACATCATGCGCAGGGGCCCGAAGTGAAAGGACGTCGAGCGGTTTTCGTTGAACACCGAAACCCCGATGGTCTTCACGAACGGCAGCTTTTTACGCAGTTCCGGGATGTCCAGGGTGGTTTCGATCGGGCGGCCATACCACTGGAAAAACAGCATGCCGCGTTTCTTCTCGGCCATGCGCTCGTCCAGGTAGCCGATGATTTCATCCTTGTGGGCCATGGCATCGTTGATCACCTGTTGCAGGTCTTCACGCCAGGCGGGCGGCAGGTCGCGCATCGTGTAGACATGGCGATTGCGGCTGCTCAGCAGGTCGAACAGGGTGTTGAACGGCGCCAGCAGCCAGGTATTGCGGCCGCTGCCGATAAAGTATTTCTTGAAGGTATCGCGGTCATACAAGCCGTTACGCAGGAAGTCATAGACCCCGCAGACCAGTACCAGGCCGAGGAAGACCGCCGTGGTCAGGGGGAACAGGAAAATAAACAGCAGCACGCCGAGCACCCAGGCGATCGACACTGCTTTCTTGCGTAACGCGGACTTGCTCATGAAACTCAGCTCCAGCTGGACGCCATTCGACAGGTACGGTTCCGTGGCTGCGAGTGGTGGGGTTTTGAAACATATTGAAACAACCCCGCCATGATAAGGCGTTATCAGTCGGTTGGGCGTTTTAAATATTGCAAAATTGTGAAGGGATTGAACAAATTTTCACGATTAGCGTTTGCTGCGAAAACGGCGCAGGACGCGTGGCGATACCCCGAACGTTAGCAGGGATGCGCAGAAAAGCGCGGCGCCGATTGGATTTTGTAAACAGAAGATTTGCGACTATCGTGACGCTTCGGTTTTTTGGACGTCATAGACCGGTACGATTGAAGTTGAATGGCCACCATTGGCCTTCGGCACCTTGGAAGAGGCAGAAATTTTATGATCATCAAACCGCGGGTTCGTGGCTTCATCTGTGTGACCGCTCACCCTGTTGGCTGTGAAGCGAACGTCAAGGAACAGATCGACTACGTGACTCAACACGGCGTCATCGAAGGCGGCCCGAAAAAGGTGCTGGTCCTCGGTGCTTCCACCGGTTATGGCCTGGCTGCGCGCATCAGTGCCGCGTTTGGCTGCGGTGCCGACACCCTGGGCGTGTTTTTTGAGAAAGAAGGCGAAGAGGGCAAGTTGAGTTCCGCCGGCTGGTACAACAGCGCCGCGTTCGAGAAGTTTGCCGTCGAAAAAGGCCTGTACGCCAAGAGCATCAACGGTGATGCGTTCTCCGACGAGATCAAGCGCCTGACCATCGACACCATCAAGAAAGACCTGGGCAAGATCGACCTGGTGGTCTACAGCCTGGCCGCGCCACGCCGTACCGACCCGCAGGGCGTGGTGCACAACTCCACCCTCAAGCCGATCGGCAAAGCCGTGACCCTGCGTGGGATCAACACCGACAAGGGCGTCGTGGTCGACACCACCCTGGAACCGGCGACCCAGGAAGAAATCGACGGCACCGTGAAAGTCATGGGTGGCGAAGACTGGCAGCTGTGGATCGACGCCCTGCGTGACGCCGATGTACTGGCCGAAGGCGCCAAGACCACTGCGTTCACCTACCTGGGTGAGAAGCTGACCCAGGACATCTACTGGAACGGTTCCATCGGCGAAGCCAAGAAGGACCTGGACAAGAAAGTCCTGACCCTGCGCGACAACCTGGCTGCGCTGAAGGGCGACGCTCGTGTGTCGGTACTCAAGGCGGTGGTGACTCAGGCCAGCTCGGCGATCCCGATCATGCCGCTGTACCTGTCGTTGCTGTTCAAGGTGATGAAAGAGCAGGGCACCCACGAAGGTTGCATCGAGCAGGTCTACGGCCTGTTCAAGGACAGCTTGTACGGCAGCCAGCCGAAGCTCGACGCCGACGGCCGCCTGCGCGCCGACCTGGCCGAACTGGAGCCGAAGGTCCAAGACGCCGTGGCAGCACTATGGAACCAGGTGACCGACGACAACGTCAACGAGATCAGCGATTTTGCCGGCTACAAGGCTGAGTTCCTGCGCTTGTTCGGCTTTGAGATCGATGGCGTGGACTACGAGGCTGACGTGAATCCGACCGTTAAGATCAACGGCCTGGTCCAAGCCTAAACACGCTCGAAAAAAATGTGGGAGCGGGCTTGCCCGCGATCGCGGTTTGTCAGTGCTGGATGTTTCGGCTGACACCCTGCAATCGCGGGCAAGCCCGCTCCCACATTCGTTGTGTGTTAAGCCTTTGCCGCTGCCGCCATCGATCTGCCAGACTCCATCGGCTATCAACTCACGCTAACGGAGGATCTGATGACGATTCGTGCAGTCGTTTTTGATTTTGGCGGTGTCCTGTTCGATTGGAACCCGCACCACCTGTACCGCAAGCTGATTGCCGACGATCACGAACGGCAGTGGTTCCTCGACACCATCTGTACCCAGGCCTGGAACACCGAGCAGGACGCGGGTCGTACCCTGGCCGAGGCTACGCGCAGCCTGGTCGCGCAATACCCCCAGCACGCAACCTTGATCACGGCCTATTACGACCGCTGGCATGAAATGCTGCGCGGCCCATTACCGGAGGGCGTGGCCATTCTCGAGGCGTTGCATCACGCCGACATGCCGCTGTTCGGGCTCACCAACTGGTCGGCCGAGACGTTCCCCTATGCGCGGGCTAACTACCTGTTCCTGCAGTGTTTTCGCGACATCGTGGTCTCCGGCGAGTTGAAGCTGATCAAGCCGGATGCCGCGATCTATCACGCCAGCCTCGCCCAGGTGCGTGCTCATCTGCCGGATATCCAGCCGAGCGAAGTGGTGTTCATCGACGACATCGCCGGCAATATCGAGGCGGCTGTCGCCTTGGGTTGGCAGGGCATTCATCATGTGTCCGCCGAACGCACGGCCGCCCGCTTGCGGGAATTGGGCGTGGGCTTCTAGCGCGCCCACTGTTCCATGACGAAATCCACAAAGGCGCGCAACTTGGGCAGGCGATAGCGATCCTGGGGGTACAGCAGGTGCATGGGGCGGCTCGGCAGTTGGTAGGTGGTCAATAGGGCCACCAGCTTGCCGGTTTGCAGGTCGGGCTGCACCAGGGCATCCGGCAGCATGACGATGCCCATGCCTTGCACTGCGGCCTGGCGCAGGGCTTGCGAGCTGTTGATGGTCAACGAGCCCGATACTGGAATCTCCACCTCGCCCTCATCCCCGGTCATGCGCCACAGTTTGTCGGCGTTGCGCCAATCGTCGGTCGACGGGTAGGCGAATGCCAGGCAGTCATGCTGTTGCAGATGCTCGGGCACCTGTGGCATGCCGTGTCGCGCCAGGTAATCCGGCGAGGCGCACAGGGTCATGGTGTAATCCTGCATGGGCCGTGCGATCAAGCTCGAGGGTTCCAGTTCACCCAGGCGGATCGCCACGTCGAAACCGCTGTCGACCAGGTCCATGCGCTGGTTGCTGAGCACCACGTACAGCTTGATCTGCGGGTAGCGCCGGGAGAACTCGCTCAAGGCCGGTGCCAGGCGTTCGGTGCCGAAGGCGGGGGGCGCGGTGATGCGCAGGGTGCCGCGGGGGACGTCGCTGTGGGCCTGTTCGGCCAATTGCTCGGAGTCGGCCACCAACCCCAGCACTTCCAGGCAACGCTGGTAATACTGCCCACCGAACTCCGTCAGGCTTTGCTTGCGCGTGGTGCGCTTGAGCAGGCTGACTCCCAGCCGTTGCTCGAGCGCGCGCAGGTGGTTGCCGACCATGGTGGTCGACATTCCGCAGGCGTGGGCGGCGGCGGTCATGCTGCCGCTCTCGACCACTTTCACATACACCGACATCGCCTGGAATAAATCCATTATCAAGCCCTGATTCAAAGTCATTGCAGGAAAGTGCAGTTTATCCAGCTCAGGTGGCTAACGATACTGGGATCGTCCCCACCATGCCCTGGAGCTTGCCACCATGACCGCCGCCTGCCTGATGACCACCTACCAACCCCTGGCCCTGAGCTTTACCCGTGGCTTGGGCACGCGCCTGTGGGACCAGCAGGGGCGTGAATACCTGGACGCGGTGGCGGGCGTGGCGGTGACCAACGTTGGGCACTCCCACCCAAAACTGGTAGCAGCCATCAGCGAACAGGCCGGCTTGCTGTTGCACACCTCCAACCTCTACAGCATCGACTGGCAACAACGACTGGCCCTGCGCCTGACCCGGCTGTCCGGCCTGGACCGCGCTTTCTTCAACAATTCCGGTGCCGAAGCCAATGAGACGGCACTGAAGCTGGCGCGCCTGCATGGCTGGAAAAAGGGCATCGAGCAGCCGTTGGTGGTGGTGATGGAAAACGCCTTCCACGGCCGCACCCTCGGCACCATGGCTGCCAGTGACGGACCGTCGGTACGCCTGGGCTTCCAGCGTTTGCCGGGGGATTTTCTCAAGGTGGGTTTTGGCGACCTGGCAGCCCTGGAGGCGCTGACTCAGCAGTTCGGCCCGCGTATTGCCGCTGTCCTGTTGGAGCCTATCCAGGGCGAAAGCGGCGTGATGGTCGCGCCGTCGGGTTACCTGAAAGCCTTGCGCGATCACTGCTCGCGCCATGGCTGGCTGATGATGCTCGATGAAATCCAGACCGGCATCGGACGTACTGGCGCTTGGTTTGCCTTTCAGCATGAAGGCATTGTTCCAGACGTGATGACCTTGGCCAAAGGCCTCGGCAACGGCGTGCCCATCGGCGCGTGCCTGGCTCGGGCTCACGTGGCCGAGCTGTTCACGCCGGGCAGTCACGGCAGTACCTTTGGCGGCAATCCGCTGGCGTGTCGCGTCGGCTGCACCGTGCTCGACATTATCGAAGAGCAGGGGCTGTTGCAGAACGCCGCGCAACAGGGGGAGCGCCTGCTGGCGCGGTTACGGGTGGAATTGAATGAGCATCCGCAAGTGCTGGCGATTCGCGGGCAAGGCCTGATGATCGGGATCGAGTTGGCCAGCCCTTATCGCGACCTGGCCCAGCGTGCCGCCCAGGAGCATGGGCTGCTGATCAATGTGACGCGGGGCAAGGTCATTCGGCTGCTGCCGCCGCTGACCCTGGAGGCCAAGGAGGTCGAGATGATCGTGCGCGCCATCACGCGTTTACTGGATTGAAATGGGATCTGATGCCCGTCAGTTAAGCGTACATCGCCAGCGGGCTTGCTCGCGAAAAACGTCAACGATAGCGCGTGCTTCCTGAATGGACGCGGCGCCTATGAGTTTTTCGCGAGCAAGCTCGCTCCTACAAAAAACCTTGACGGACTGGCCCCCCACACAACGGATCCCGGTGATCTTCAACGGTCACTCCCATTCAACCACTCCTGGTTCATCGTCTCGGTGTCGCCCAAGTACTCCAGCAACCAACGCATGGCGGGGGACACCTTGTTCTGCGCCCACGCCACGCACGACGGGCTGGCGGGGAAGGGGCGGCTCAATTGCAGGGCCACCAGCTCACCGCGTTCGATCCAGGGCAGCACTTGATGCGCTGGCGCCATGCCAACGCACAGGCCATCGCGCAGGCAGTCGATCGCCGAGGCCCAGTTAGGCACCACCAGGCGGCGCTGGTTGTCCAGGGTCCAGGTGTCGCGCTTGGGCAGGTTGCGTGACGTATCGGTCATGCACAGCGAGGCGAAGGGGCGCAGTTGGTCGTCATTGAGCAAGCCTTCGATGCCGGCGAGCGGATGCTGGCTGCTGACCACGCACAGCCAGTTCAACAGCCCCATGTCGCGAAAGGTGAAGTGACTGGCCACCGGCACCGCGCTGGTGGCGCCGATCACAATGTCGGTACGTTCATCGGCCAGGGCGTCCCACACGCCGTTGTACACCTCGTATTCCAGCAGCAATTCCACCTCGGGAAACTGTCGATAGAAATCCAGCACCAATTGCCGGCAACGCTGGGGTTTGACGATGGAATCCACCGCGACCTTCAACTGGCCGCTCCAGCCGTTGGCCACCTGCTGGCACAAGCGCCGTGTGCCGAGCATTTTTTTCATCACGCCGCGCGCTTCATCTATAAATAGACGGCCAGCAGGGGTGAGTTCGACATCGCGATGGCGCCGCACAAACAACGGCACGGCCAGCCACTCTTCCAGTTGGCGCACCGTATAGCTGATGGCCGATGGTACGCGGTGCAGTTCCTGGGCCGCAGCGCTGAAGCTGCCGTGGCGCGCGACCGCATCGACCACATCCAGGGAGTATTCGGACCACATACACACTGCCTTCAAAAATATTGATAGATGTATCCAATTATTATCGCTTCACAGGGATGTTGCCAGCTTCATAATGAGCGGCAGTCAGCAAATAGTTTGATGGCAGGATCTATAAGGCTTCAATGAAAAACTCTTTTGGTTTCACCTGGTATCTGGCGGGGCTGAGCATGCTCGGTTACCTCGCCATGGACATGTACTTGCCGGCGTTTGGCGCCATGGGCGAGCAATTGCAGATCGGCGCCGGCGCGGTGGGCGCCAGCCTGAGTATTTTCCTCGCCGGCTTTGCGGTGGGGCAGTTGCTGTGGGGGCCGTTGTCTGACCGACTCGGGCGCAAACCGATCCTGGTCACCGGCCTGAGCCTGTTCGTGCTGGGCTGCGCGGGGATGTTCTGGGTCGAGACGGCGCCGCAGCTGCTGGCCTTGCGTTTTATCCAGGCGATTGGCGTGTGTTCCGCCGCGGTCAGTTGGCAGGCCTTGGTGATTGACCGTTACCCGGCTGACAAAGCCCACCGTGTATTCGCCAGTATCATGCCGCTGATGTCATTGTCGCCGGCCCTGGCCCCGCTGTTGGGCGCGATGGTGTTGAATCACTTTGGCTGGCAGGCGATTTTCGCGGTGTTATTGGGCGTCTCGCTGCTGTTGCTGCTGCCTACGTTATTCCTACGTGCCTTGCCCAAACGCCCTGCCGCAGAAGGCGAGCCTGCGCGCCTGGGCTACGGGCAGTTGCTCGGCTCTCGGGTATTCACCGGCAACGTCATGATCTTTGCGGCGTGCTCGGCCAGTTTTTTCGCCTGGCTGACCGCGTCGCCCTTCATCCTCGGCGACATGGGCTACAGCCCCAATGACATCGGCTTGAGCTATGTGCTGCCGACCCTCGCCTTCCTGGTCGGTGGCTACAGTTGCCGCAGCGCCTTGCAGCGTTTCCAGGGCAAGACGCTGCTGCCGTGGTTGTTGGTGGCCTATTGCATCAGCATGGTGGCGTTGTACCTGGTCGCCACCTTGACCGTGCCGACCCTGACCACCTTGCTGATCCCGTTCTGCCTGATGGCCCTGGTCAATGGCGCCAGCTATCCGATCGTGGTGGCGAATGCGCTGATGCCCTTTGCAGAAAATTCCGGCAAGGCCGCAGCACTGCAAAATACCCTGCAATTGGGGCTGTGCTTTCTCAGCAGCCTGGTGGTGTCGTCGATGCTCGAGCAGCCGCTGTTGATCACGGCACTGGTGATGCTGGCGACTGCGCCGTTGGCGGTGCTGGGTTACTGGCTGGCGCGGCCGAAAGCAGGCCGCTCGGAACTGGCAACGGATCTGAACCTGAAGTGACACTGCGTTTCAGTCTGTGGGAGGGAGCAAGCCCCCTCCTGCATTTGACTCCCCCTAGAAGGTCACTTCCATATTCACCGTCGGCGTCGATGTGCGGCTGCCCCGGCCGCCATCCACACCGAATTTGTTATGCCAGTACTCGTAGCCCACCCCAAGGTACAGGTTCGGCTTAACACTTTTACCCGGCCGCACCGCCACCATCAGCGCGGTGCGCAGCAAGGTTTCGGCTGCGGTATCGCGGCCGTGGAAGTCCTCGCCCTTGTCTCCGACGTGGTTGATGAACCCCTGGAACTTGGCCCCATGGTTGCCGATCTCGAACGGGCGCATCCAGGTCAGGTTGAGCAGGTAAGTGTCGTCAAACGTGTGGTTTGACTCTTTCGCGCCGGGAATGCCGGTGTGGTTCCGTTCCTTGTAGTACATCAGGCTCAGGTCCAGCACGCCGACGGTGTTGAACTTCAAGGTCGGGCCGAGCACCAGTGCGCGTTTCCTGGCTGAGGCGAAGTTGTTGTTGCGGTTGGCATCGAAGCCCAGGGTGAAGGCGTAATCCTTGATCAACCCGGTACCCAGCGGCGTATCGAAGACGCGAGAGGCATACAACTGGTGCCGATACACCGCGTACACCTCACTGCCGCCGTGGTCGGTGCCCTTGCGCGGGTCGCGGCTGTCGGACAGGAACACATCCAGGTTCAGGAAGTGACTGCCGTATTGGTAGCCGCTGGCGTGGGTAAAGCTGTAGATGCGTTTACTGAATGCATCGGGGTTGTTCGGATTGGTGAACTGCTGGCCGTAGCGAAATCCTACGCTGTTGTTCATCCATTCCATCGCGACGGCCTCCCCGCCGCCGAGGAGCGTCAATGCCACGGTTGCGCCCTGTAGTGCCTTTTTCATTGTTGTAGTGTCCTTTGGCGTTCTGGCTCATGTCGGCCGGATTGTTTTTGTAACGCCGATGGAGGGTATCTTGTTCGATTGATTGTATACAACTCTATGGACATCCAGTCCTTACATTGCATACAGTGGCCGCACAACAAAAACAGAGAACCCCTCACCATGACTATCCCGAAGGCGTCACCGCAGCGGCCAGAAGATGAGAATCTTGGCGTCGCCGCCAACCTGGCTTACGGCCTGCAGCATGTGCTCACCATGTACGGCGGCATCGTTGCCGTACCGTTGATCGTCGGCCAGGCAGCTGGGTTGTCGCCGGCGGATATCGGCCTGTTGATCGCCGCGTCGTTGTTTGCCGGTGGCCTGGCCACCTTGCTGCAAACCCTTGGCCTGCCGTTTTTTGGCTGCCAGTTGCCGCTGGTACAGGGCGTGTCGTTTGCCGGTGTGGCAACCATGGTGGCGATTGTCGGCAGTGATGGCGCTGGCGGGGTGCCAGCGATTCTGGGGGCGGTGATGGCGGCGTCCTTGATCGGGCTATTGATTACCCCGGTGTTCTCGCGGATCACCCAGTTTTTCCCACCGCTGGTGACCGGTATCGTGATCACCACCATCGGCCTGACCCTGATGCCCGTCGCGGCGCGGTGGGCCATGGGCGGCAATAGCCGCGCAGCCGACTTCGGCAGCATGCCGAACATCGGCCTGGCCGCGCTGACCCTGGTGCTGGTGTTGCTGCTGAGCAAGATCGGCAGTGCGACTATCTCGCGGTTGTCGATCCTGCTGGCGATGGTGATCGGCACGCTCATTGCGGTATTGCTGGGCATGGCCGACTTCTCCGGTGTCACCCAGGGGCCGATGTTCGGTTTCCCCGCGCCATTCCATTTCGGCATGCCGACCTTTCATGTGGCGGCGATCATTTCCATGTGTATCGTGGTGATGGTGACCCTGGTGGAAACCTCGGCAGATATCCTGGCGGTGGGTGAGATCATCGACACCAAGGTCGACTCCAAACGCCTCGGTAATGGCCTGCGTGCCGATATGCTGTCGAGCATGTTCGCGCCGATCTTCGGGTCGTTCACCCAAAGTGCATTCGCCCAGAACGTCGGCCTAGTGGCGGTAACGGGGGTGAAGAGTCGGTTTGTGGTGGCGACCGGTGGGCTGTTCCTGGTGATTCTCGGCCTGCTGCCCTTCATGGGGCGTGTCATTGCGGCCGTACCGACCTCGGTACTGGGCGGTGCCGGGATCGTGCTGTTCGGCACCGTGGCGGCCAGTGGTATTCGCACGCTGTCCAAGGTGGATTACCGCAACAACATGAACCTGATCATCGTCGCCACGTCCATCGGTTTCGGCATGATCCCCATCGCTGCGCCGAGTTTCTACGATCATTTTCCCAGCTGGTTCGCGACCATTTTCCACTCGGGCATCAGCTCGTCGGCGATCATGGCGATCCTGCTGAACCTGGCGTTCAACCACATCACCGCCGGTAACTCAGACCAGCAATCAGTGTTCGTGGCAGGGACGGAGCGCAGTTTGTGTTTCCAGGATGTGGCGGCCTTGCGCGAGGGGGATTACTTCAGCGGCGGCAAGTTGTTTGATGCACAGGGTCAGGAGATTCCACTGGTGGCGCAGGTGTCGAACAAAGCCGCGAGGCCGGAGACCAGCGACGTCTAGACGGTAGGAGGGGGCGAGCTGCAGTGGCCAGTGGGCTAGTTGAGGTAAGTTGGCTGATTGTGGCGAGCGGGCATGTTGTGGCCAGCGGACTTGCTGTGGCGAGCGGGCTTGCCCCGCGTTGGGCTGCGAAGCGGCCCTAAAACCTGGCGATTTTATATGCCTGGATAAACGCAGTTGGCCTTATGGGGGCTGCTTCGCAGCCCAACGCGGGGCAAGCCCGCTCGCCACAGGGATATTCCAATTTGCTGAGCGACAGCGCTAAGTGGCCCTGCACATTTTTACCTCAGCCAGCCTTGAGGGCTGTGTGCGGCGTCGAGCACGCCTCATCCAGGAACTTCACCACCGTGCCCATGCACGCCTGGCGCTCTTCCACATGGGGCATGTGGCTGGAGTCTTCAAACAGCGCCCAGCGCACATCCGCGATTTCGTCCAGGAACGGCTTGACCACCAGCGGCGTCGCCTCGTCATGCCGGCCGGAAATCACCAGGGTCGGCACCTTGATCGCCGACAGGCGGCCGATTACGTTCCAGTCCTTCAGGCTGCCAATCACGTGGAACTCGGTAGGGCCGCTCATGGCGTGGTACACCGTCGGGTCGGCATCGACCGCGGCGAAGGTGCGGGCTACCTCTTCAGGCCAGGGGTTGACCCGGCACACGTGCTGGTCATAGAAAATCCGCGAGGCGGCGAGGTATTCCGGGTCTTGGTAGGTGCCGGCGGCTTCATGCTTGAGCAGGGTTTCATGCACGCCTTCGGGCAGCAGTTTGCGCAGGCGGTTGGCTTCGCTGACCCAGGTGCGCATGCAGGTGGGCGAGTTGGCTGGGATGAAGGCGCGCAGGCCCTTGGGTTGCAGGATCGCATGCTCACTGCCGAGCATGCCGCCCCAGGATTGCCCGAGGATCGCGTAGTCATCGCTGATTTGCAGGTGGTCCAGCAGGTTGTTCAGCTCATCGAGGAACAGGCTGACGGTCCAGAAGGAGGGGTCTTTGTCGGGCAAATGGGTGGAGCGCCCATTGCCCAGTTGATCGTAGTGGATCACGGCATGACCGCTGGCGGCGACGTCCTTGAAGGCGTCGACGTAGTCATGGGTGCAGCCGGGGCCCCCATGGATGATCACCAACGGTGTGCGGCCGGTGGTCAGGTCGCCAGTGATGCGGTACCAGGTCTGGTAAGCGCCAAAGGCCGCATACCCTTCGCGGATTTTTTCGATGAATTCCATTTCGTACCCTGCTCTGAAAAAAAGGATCAGGGACACGATAATCGGCACGCGATGTTTAGGTAACTAGCAAAACAGCTAGGTTTTGCCGAAGGTTCAGTCTTCCAGCAAGCGATAGTGGGTTGCGCGAACCACTGCCTGGACCCGGTTCTTTGCCCCTAATTTGTGCATCGCCGACGCCAGGTGCAGGGTGACCACTGCCAGGGAACGGCTCAATTGGGTGGCGATTTCGGCGGCGGTCAGGCCATCGGCGGCCCATTTCAGGCACTCGCGCTCACGTTTGGTCAGGCGAATATGCGGGTAGGCACGTAGCTCCTTGCTGAATAATGGGTAGGCCGCTTCCTGCAAGGCATGGGTAATCAGGGCGAAATCCGACAGAGTCTGCTGCGCATCCCGCAGCACCACGCTCGCCTTGCCGGTGCGCAGACCGGTCAGCGAGGCAAAGCCGCCGCGGGGCAGGTGGATCGGCACGCTGACGCCGCAGGTCAGCTGGCGGTCATGCAGGTAAGAAGACACGGGCGCGTGGCAGGGGTCGATGATCTGCTGCAGGGCGGTCTGGGCTTTGGCGTCATAGGACCAGACAAACGGCGAAACCGTGCTCAAGGCCAAGTGCTGCACGGGGTCGATCTGGTAGAACCCTTCGCTGCACCACAAGGCATGCCAGTCGGGTGGGGTGTTGCGCAATTCCAGCACGGAGGGGGTGATGAGCTCGCCATTGAGGTCGATGGGCACCGGGGTGTAGTCATACACCAGCGCATCGAAGCCCAACTGCTGGGCGAGGTCGAACGTATTGTCCATCTGTTCATCCAGGCTCCTGCCCGGCATCAGACGGTTATTGAACGCAGTTAGCTTGGCCAGCATCCGTTCTGCTCCCGAATTCATTTGAATCTCGACTTGCGGCAAGTAGAATGCCACGCCCCGGCGAAGGACTGCCAGGCCAAACCTATAAGAAATACTAGGTTATGGACACACGGCATCCTCGGTAGTGTTGGCCTGATTAACGGCCGCTACCCGCCAGGCCGATACAACACAAGGAATGTATGCATGTGGCGTGAAATTGCCCCCGACCAGCAGTACAACGTGCAAGTCGACGGCCATAACCTCGTGGCCTACAGCTTTGGTGACGGCGATGAGGTGCTGCTGTGCCTCAACGGCGGTCCTGGCCTGCCGTGTGACTACTTGCGTGACGCCCATGGCTGGCTCAAAGACCATAACCTGCGAGTGGTTGCATTCGATCAGCTTGGCACTGGCGCTTCAGCCAGACCGACCGATGTTTCCCTGTGGGAAATCCGCCGTTATGTCGAAGAAGTCGAAACCGTGCGCCAGGCCCTGGGCCTGGGCCGTGTGCATTTGCTCGGCCATTCCTGGGGCGGCTGGCTGGCGATCGAATACGCTATCCATTACCCCGCCGCCCTGAAAAGCCTGATCCTGGAAAACACCGTCGGCGACATCCCGCACCTGTCCCAGGAACTGGAACGCCTGCGCGGCGCCCTGGGCAGCGAAACCGTGGCGATGATGCAACGCCATGAAGCCATGGGCACCCTGGACCACCCGCAGTACCAGGCGGCGATCACCTTGCTCAACTACCGCCACGTGTGTCGTCTGGACGAGTGGCCGGCACCGGTCAAGCGCTCCCTGGATGACTGGAACATGGGGCCGTACGAAACCATGCAGGGGCCGAATGAATTTCTCTATATTGGCAACCTCAAGGACTGGAACCGCATCCCCGAGATGGCCGATTTCAAGATGCCGATGCTGATCACCACCGGTCAGCACGATGAACTGACCCCGGCCTGCGCCATGCGCATGAAGCTGGCGGCTCGCCACGCCGAGCTGCATGTGTTCCCCAACAGCAGCCATATGCCCTTTTATGAAGAGCCTCACGCGTACTTCCCGGTGCTGCTGGACTTTCTTGCTCGCCATCGAGGCTGACGAATGAACCTGGCGCGCTACCGTTTTGTACTGTCCCGGCCCCTGCAATTGCTGCCGGTGCTGTTTGGCATCAGCCTGATCACCTTTGTGCTGGTACGCTCGATTCCCGGCGACCCTGCCCGCGCGCTGCTGGGTTCGCGCAGCACCCCGGACGCCTTGCTGAAAATCCGCGCGCAGTTCGGCCTCGACCAGCCGTTGTGGCTGCAATATTTCTACTTTCTCAAAAACCTGCTCAAGGGCGACCTCGGCCAATCGCTGCTGTACAAGGTCGATGCCCTGAAGCTGATCGTCACCCGCATCGAGCCGACGTTGGTGCTGGTCCTTGGCAGCGTGGTGCTGGCGCTGTTGATCGCGATACCGCTGGCGACCTTGGCGGCGCGGCATAAAGGTGGCTGGGCCGACAACCTGATCCGCGTATTCACCACGGTCGGCCTGGGCATGCCGGCATTCTGGCTGGGCTTGATGCTGATCCTGTTGCTCAGCGTGCAATGGGGCTTGTTCCCGGTGTCGGGCTACGGCCGCACCTGGCTGGACAAGGCGCACCATATGGTCCTGCCATGCCTGACCATCGCCCTGGCGTTGTCCGCGGTGCTGGTGCGCAACCTGCGGGCGAGCATGTTGATGGAGTTGCAGGCCGACCATGTCACCGCCGCCCGCGCCCGTGGGTTGTCGGAGGCTGCGGTGTTTCGCCGGCATGTGTTGCCCAACTCCCTGGTGCCGGCGGTCAACCTGCTGGCGGTGAACATTGGTTGGTTGATCAGCGGCACGGTGGTGATCGAAAGCCTGTTCGCCATTCCCGGCATCGGCCAGTTGCTGGTCCGTGGCATCTTTACCCGCGACTACATGGTGGTGCAGGGGGTGGCCATGGTGCTGGCCTGTGCGACGGTGGTGGTCAACTTTGTGGCGGATGTCGTGACCGTCGCCCTCGACCCACGGGTGAAAATGCAATGAACAGCCGCTCGTTGATTGTGCCCTGGCGCTTGCGCTTGCGGTTTGGCTTTCGCAATGGCCGGCTGACCGCCGCGTGGGGCCTGGCGATTCTGTTGGCGTGGTTTGCCTTGGCGCTGTTCGCGCCGTGGATCGCGCCCTATGACCCGATTGCGCAGAACACGGATCTGAGCCTGCTGGGGCCAAGCCTTGCCCATCCGTTTGGCACGGACAATTATGGTCGTGACATCCTTTCGCGGGTGATCTGGGGCGCGCGCATTGACCTGCAATTGGCCATTGTCGGGGTGATTTTCCCGTTCATGATCGGCACCTTTGTCGGTGCGGTTTCCGGCTACATCGGCGGGCGTTTCGACAATTTCTGCATGCGCGTGATCGACGTGGTCCTGGCGTTCCCGTTCCTGGTATTGATGTTGGCGATCATGGCCATCCTCGGCCCGGGCTTGAAGAGTTTTTATATCGCCATGGCGCTGGTGGGCTGGGTGTCGTATGCGCGGCTGATCCGCTCGCAGATCCTGGTGCTCAAGGAAAGCGACTTTGCCCTGGCGGCCAAGAGCCTGGGCTTTGGCCACGGGCGCATCCTGTTTCGGCATTTGCTGCCCAACGCCCTGTTTGGCTCGATTGTGTTTTCCATGTCTGACGCCGTGCTGGTGCTGCTCAATGGGGCGGCGGTGAGCTACCTCGGCCTGGGTGTACAACCGCCAACCGCCGAATGGGGCACCATGGTGGCCGAAGGGCAGGCCTTTATCACCACGGCCTGGTGGCTCTGCACCTTCCCGGGCCTGGCCATCGTGACCCTGGCCATGGGCTTCAGCCTGTTGGCCGACGGTGTGGCGCAAGTGCTGGGGGATCGAACATGAGCCTGCTTCAGGTACAGGACTTGAGTGTGATCGCCCATAACGCCGGGCGTGATGTCACCCTGGTCGATCGTGTGTCCTTTGACCTGGCCGAAGGTGAAATCCTCGGCCTGGTGGGTGAAAGCGGCTCGGGCAAGACGATGGCCTGTCGCGGGCTGATGCGCTTGTTGCCGTCGCCCAACCTGCGGGTGCAAGGCGGGGCGGTGCGCCTGGCCGGTCGCGATTTGTTGCAGCTGGATGACGCCGGCATGCGCGCAGTGCGTGGCGGGCAACTGGGCATGATCTTCCAGAACCCCAGCAGCCACCTCGACCCGCTGATGCGCATTGGCGAGCAGATCGCCGAGGGCATTCGCCTGCATCAAGGTGCGTCGAAGAAAGACGCGCGCCTGCAAGCCATCGACGTGCTGCGCCAGGTGGGGATCCCTGATCCCCAGGCGCGGGTCGACAACTATCCCCATGAGTTTTCCGGCGGCATGCGCCAGCGCGCGATGATCGCCGTGGCCCTGGGCTGCAACCCGCAGGTGTTAATCGCCGATGAGCCGACCACAGCCCTCGATGTGACTGTGCAGGCGCAAATCCTGCGCCTGTTGCTGGACCTGCGCGACCAGCGTGGCCTGTCGATCATCATGATCACCCACGACCTCGGCGTGGTGGCGCAGACCTGCGACTCCATCGCCGTGATGTACGCCGGTCGCCTGTGCGAGCACGGCAGCAAATACGACCTGCTGGCCCACCCCCGGCATCCTTACACCGCTGGGCTGATCGACTGCCAGCCTGCCCACAGCAGCGGGCATGCGTTGCTGCGCACCATCCCAGGCCAGCCGCCGCTGCTGGATGCGTTGCCTGCCGGGTGTCGCTTCAACCCACGCTGCCCGCAGGTCGGCGACCTATGCACCCAGCAGCTGCCTGAAGGCTCGCGTGTGGCCTGTCACTATCCTTTGGGAGATCGGCCATGAGCCTGTTGCAGATCAAAGACCTGGAGGTGCGCTTTGCCGCGTCTGGCACTGGCGTGTTGGGTTTGAACAAGCAGTGGGTGAGGGCGGTGAACGGGGTATCGCTGAACCTGGCGGCGGGCGAGACCCTCGGCCTGGTGGGCGAATCCGGCAGCGGCAAGAGCACTCTGGGCCGTGCGATTCTGCACCTCAACCCGATCAGCGCCGGCCAAGTGTTGTTCGATGGTATTGATATGGCCCACGGCAGCGCCATCGATATCGCCCGGCTGCGCCATGAAACCGCGATGATTTTCCAGGACCCGTATGCCGCGCTGAACCCGCGCCACACCATTGGCGAAACCATTGCCGAGGTGCTGCGGGTGCAACGCAAGGTCCCCGCGCAACAGATTCCGGCTCGCGTCAACGAACTGCTCGACCTGGTCGGCCTGCGTCCCGAACTCGCCGAGCGCAAACCCGGCGCGCTCAGCGGCGGCCAGTGCCAGCGCGTGGGCATCGCCCGTGCGCTGGCGGTGGAGCCGCGTTTGATCATCGCTGATGAGTGTGTGGCGGCGCTGGATGTGTCGATCCAGGGCCAGATCATCAACCTGTTGCTGGAACTGCAACAGCGCATGAACCTGGCGATCCTGTTCATCGCCCATGACCTGGCCATCGTGCGCCGCCTGTGCGACCGCGTGGCGGTGATGTACCTGGGCAAGATCGTCGAGGAGGGCCCGGTGGAGGCGGTGTTCACTTCGCCGCGCCATCCGTATACGGCGGCGCTGATCCAGGCGATCCCGGAGATCGATCCGCATCGGCCATTGCCTACGGAACCCTTGCCGGGTGAGCCACCCAGCCCATTGAATGTGCCCACCGGCTGTGCGTTTCACCCGCGTTGCCGGTATGCCAAGGCCCTGTGTTCCATGGTGTTGCCGCCGACCCATTTCCTGCACGAGCATCGGTACAGTTGCGTGCTTGAAGAACCGTTGACCCTTTCTGCCGTCCATAAACAAGGAGTTATGACATGCAATCCCGCCACTTGAAGTTGCTCGCTGCTGCGACGTTAACCGCCTGGTCCCTCACTGCCGGGCTGGCCCAGGCCGCCGGCGTACTGACCATCGGTTGCCGTGAAGACAGCACCACGTTTGACCCGATCAAAAGTGCGCAAAACCGCGACACCTGGGTATTCGCCAACGTCTACGACACCCTGGTGCGTGTCGATAACCTGGGGACCAAGATGGAACCGGGGCTGGCCGAAAGCTGGGATATCTCCAAGGACGGCCTGACCTACACCTTCAAACTGCGCGAGGCGAAGTTCTCCGACGGCTCGCCGATCACCGCTGAGGATGCAGCGTTCAGCCTGTTGCGTATCCGCGACAACAAGGCTTCGCTGTGGAGCGACCCGTTCAGCCTGATCAATACGGCCAAGGCCACCGACCCCAAAACCCTGGTCGTGACGCTGAAAACCCCTGCGGTCGCCTTCCTCTCGCAACTCGCGTCGCCGACGGTATCGATCCTGTCGGAAAAAGCCATGACCAAGATGGGCGAAGACGCCTACGCGGAAAACCCGGTGACCTCCGGTGCGTTTACCGTGGACGAATGGCGCAAGGGCGATCGGGTGATCCTGAAAAAGAACCCGAACTTCTGGCAGGCCAAGAACGTGAGCCTGGATGGCGTGGAGTGGGTCTCGGTCACTGACGACAACACGCGCATGCGCATGGTGCAGAACAACGAGCTGGACACGGCGATCTTTGTACCGTTCTCCCGGGTGGAAGAGCTGAAAAAAGACAAGAACGTGGTGATCCACTCCGACCCGTCGACCCGTGAAGACCACCTGCTGATCAACCACGAGCACGGCCTGTTGGCCAAGCCGGAAGTGCGTCAGGCACTGGACATGGCCATCGATAAACAATCGCTGGTGAAGACCGCCACTTACGGTCAAGGCACCGTGGCCTATTCCTACATTCCAAAAGGCTCGCTGTACCACTACGCCAACAACCTGCAGCGCCCGTATGACCCCGCCGCCGCCAAGAAGCTGCTGGCCGATGCCGGCGCCAAGGACTTGAAGCTCAACTATGTGGTCAACGCCGGTAACGAGGCCGACGAGCAGATTGCGGTGATCATCAAGGATCAACTGGCCAAGGTCGGCGTCACCGCCAACCTGCAGAAAGTCGACCCGACTCAAAGCTGGCAGATGCTGGTGGACGGTACTTACGATATTTCAGTGATGTACTGGACCAACGACATCCTCGACCCGGACCAGAAGACCACCTTCGTACTGGGCCACGACACCAACCAGAACTACATGACCCGCTACAAGAACGACCAGGTCAAGGCGCTGGTGGCCGCGGCCCGCATCGAGGCCGACCCGGCCAAGCGTGAGCAGATGTATATCGACCTGCAGAAACTGGCGAAACAGGATGTGAACTGGATCGACCTGTACTACAGCCCGTACATCAACATCTCGCGCAAGAATGTGAGCAACTTCCTGCAAAACCCACTGGGACGCTTCACCCTTGAGGAAGTGGTGAAAAACTAAGGTCCAGAGAACACCGCAATCGAAATGTGGGAGGGGGCTTGCCCCCGATGGCAGGGTGTCAGTCACTGTATCTGTGGCTGACCCACCGCCATCGGGAGCAAGCCCCCTCCCACATTTGGTTTTACTGCGCGTCGAACGCCTGCCCATTGATCCCGGTACTGTCCGGCCCCATCAGGTACAGGTACACCGGCATGATTGCTTCCGGTGCCGGGTTATCCGCCGGGTTTTCCCCTGGGTACGCCTGGGCCCGCATGCTGGTGCGCGTGGCGCCCGGGTTGATGCTGTTGGCCCGTACGGGCGCAACCGTGTCGAGCTCGTCGGCCAGGGTTTGCATCAGGCCTTCAGTGGCGAATTTCGACACGCCGTAAGCCCCCCAATACGCACGGCCCTTACGCCCGACGCTGCTGGAGGTGAACACCACCGACGCATCCTGGGACAGCTTGAGCAGGGGCAGTAGCGTACTGGTCAGCATGAACATGGCATTCACGTTGATGTGCATCACCCGCATGAAGTTCTCGCCGGACAACTGCTCGATCGGCGTACGTGGGCCGATGATCGAGGCGTTGTGCAGCAGGCCGTCGAGGTGGCCGAATTCTTTTTCGATCATCGCGGCCAGCTCATCGTATTGATGGGGCAGGGCGGTCTCCAGGTTGAACGGGATGACCACCGGTTGTGGGTGGCCGGCGGCTTCGATCTCGTCATACACCTGGGCCAGGTTGGCTTCGGTCTTGCCCAGCAACAGCACGGTGGCGCCATGGGCCGCGTAGGTTTTCGCTGCCGCCGCGCCAATCCCGCGACCCGCACCGGTCACCAGGATGACCCGGCCTTTGAGCAGTTCTGGACGTGCAGAGTAATCAAACATAAAAAGCCTCGACAGAATTCAGTAGGTTGCAAACACCCACATTGGATCTTCCTTAGTCAGTAGAGCGAGTGAGCCATCAGCAACTGCACAGCGCGTTATCCAGCACCTTGCGCAGTTCCAGCGGGTGATCCACTACCACGTCCGCGCCCCAGTGACGTGGGTTGTCGTCCGGGTGGATATAGCCATAGGTCACCGCTGCGGTGCGGGTGCCGGCATCGCGGCCGGATTCGATGTCGCGCAGGTCATCGCCCACGAACAGCACGCTGGCCGGGTCCAGGTCGAGCATCTTGCACGCCAGGATCAGCGGCTCGGGGTGCGGCTTGCTGTTCGTCACGTGGTCCGGGCAGATCAGCAACGCCGACCGCTCGGCCAGGCCCAGTTGCTGCATGATCGGTTCGGCAAAGCGCACCGGCTTGTTGGTGACCACGCCCCAGATCAGCTTGGACTTCTCGATGTCTTCCAGCAGTTCGGCCATGCCGTCGAACAACGCGCTGTGAATCGCGCAGCCCTTGAGGTAGCGCTCCAGGAATTCCTGGCGCAGCTCTTCAAAGCCTGGGGATTCCGGGTCCATGGAGAAGGTCACGGCGACCATCGCCCGTGCACCGCCGGAAATTTCATCGCGGATGTGCTGGTCGTTGACCGGCGCGAGGCCGCGGTCAGCGCGCATGGCCTGGCAGATGGCGATAAAGTCTGGCGCGGTGTCCAGCAAGGTACCGTCCATATCGAAGAGAACCGCTCGCAACTTCACAGGCTCACTCCTCGCGCAGGGTCTGGATCATGTAGTTGACGTCGACGTCGCTGGCCAGCTTGTAGTGCTTGGTCAGCGGGTTGTAGGTCAGGCCGATGATGTCCTTGACGGTCAGCCCGGCCTGGCGGCTCCAGGCACCCAGCTCGGACGGGCGGATAAATTTCTTGAAGTCATGGGTGCCGCGCGGCAGCAGCTTCATGATGTATTCAGCGCCAATGATCGCGAACAGGTAAGCCTTGGGATTGCGGTTGATGGTGGAGAAGAACACCTGGCCGCCCGGCTTGACCATGCGGAAGCAGGCGCGGATCACCGAGGACGGGTCCGGCACGTGTTCCAGCATCTCAAGGCAAGTGACCACGTCGAACTGCTCGGGCAACTCGTCGGCCAGGGCTTCGGCAGTGATCTGGCGGTATTCCACGCTCACCCCGGACTCCAGCTGGTGCAACTGGGCCACGGCCAGCGGCGCTTCGCCCATGTCGATACCCATCACGGTCGCGCCGCGCTGGGCCATGGCTTCACTGAGGATGCCGCCACCGCAACCGACATCCAGCACCTTCTTGCCGGCCAGGTTGACGCGCTCGTCAATCCAGTTGACCCGCAGGGGGTTGATGTCGTGCAGGGGCTTGAACTCGCTTTCGCGGTCCCACCAGCGGTGCGCCAAGGCTTCGAATTTGGCGATTTCGGCGTGGTCAACGTTGCTCATGGTGCATCCTCTAAAACGGATAAATCGGTTTGTCGGTGCTGAACGCACGGGTTCAGCACCGGCGTTATGCTTAGTGCCCGCTGATGCGTTTACCCCAGGCAATGGCCGTGGCGGTCAACTGTTGTTCATCCATGCGGGTCAATTGCCGGTCGTCGAGCAACTGCTTGCCGGCGACCCAAAGGTGTTTCACGCAATCGCGTCCGGTGGCATATATAAGTTGTGAGACCGGATCGTAGATCGGTTGTTGCGCCAACCCTGAAAGATCGAAGGCCACGATATCCGCTGCCTTGCCGACTTCCAGCGAACCTATCTCGCTCTCCAGGCCCAGGGCCCGGGCGCCGTTGAGGGTCGCCATGCGCAGGGCGCGATGGGCGTCCAGCGCGGTGGCCGAGCCGGCAACGGCCTTGGCCAGCATTGCAGCCGTGCGGGTTTCGCCCAACAGATCCAGGTCATTGTTGCTGGCGGCGCCATCGGTGCCGATGGCCACGTTGACGCCAGCCTGCCACAGACGCTCCACCGGGCAGAAGCCGCTGGCCAGTTTCAGGTTCGATTCCGGGCAATGGATCACGCTGGTGTTGCTTTCTACCAGCAAAGCCAGGTCATCCTCGCTGATTTGGGTCATGTGAACGGCCTGGAAGCGCGGGCCCAGCAGGCCGAGGCGGCCCAGGCGTGCCAGCGGGCGTTCGCCGGTCTGCTCCACCGCTTGTTGCACCTCATGCGCGGTTTCGTGCACATGCATATGGATTGCGGCGTCCAGCTCCTCGGCGATCACCCGGATCTTTTCCAGGTTGGCATCGCTCACGGTGTAGGGGGCGTGGGGGCCGAAGGTGATCCTGATGCGTGGGTGATGCTTGAGGTCGCCGAACAGCTCGATGCCCTGGCGCAGGGCTTCATCGGCGGTGCTGGCGCCGGGAATCGGGAAGTCGAGGATCGGAACCGCGATCTGTGCGCGCATGCCGCTGTTGTGCACGCACTCGCTGGCGACCTTGGGGTAGAAGTACATGTCCGAGAAACACGTAATGCCGCCCTTGAGCTGTTCGGCGATGGCCAGGTCGGTGCCGTCGCGCACGAAGGCTTCGTCGACCCACTTGGCTTCGGCGGGCCAGATGTGTTTTTCCAGCCAGGTCATCAGTGGCAAGTCGTCGGCCAGGCCGCGAAACAGGCTCATCGCCGCATGCCCGTGGGCGTTGACCAGGCCTGGGCTGAGCAGCATGCCCGGCAGCTCGCGGACTTCACGGGCCGAAAGCTTCAAGGCCGTCGCCCGTGGCCCGATAAAGGCAATGCGCCCATCGCGGATGCCCAGGGCATGCTCCTTGAGCACCACGCCGGCAGGTTCGACAGGTACCAGCCAGGTCGGCAGTAGCAATAAGTCGAGCGGGGCGGCATTGGGGGTCATCGAAGGCTTCTTCCTGGGCAGCTATAAAAGAAGCGCGAAGTATACCCGAGCGTCCTGGCTGGCGGATCGCTATAATCGGCGGCTTTTGTTCATGAGAGCGGGGTGAGGGATGCGCGATCGACTGTTGGCCGCGGAGAAAGTGAAGGCCATCGATTGGCGTGATGGCGCACTGCACCTGCTCGATCAGCGTGTGTTGCCCTCGCGGGAAAGCTGGGTGAGCTGCTCCACGGTGGAGGAGGTGGCTGCGGCCATTCGCGCCATGGTGGTGCGCGGCGCCTCGGCCATCGGCATCAGCGCCGCCTATGGCCTGGTGCTCGCCGCCCGCGAACGCATCGCAGAAGGCGGCGACTGGCAGGCCGCGTGGGAAGAAGACTACGCACTACTGGCCGCGACTCGCCCGACCGCCTCGAACCTGTTCTGGGCCCTCAAGCGCATGCGCGACCGCCTGGACCGCGTCAAAAAGCACGCCGACCCGCTGGCGATGCTGGAAGCCGAGGCTATTGCAATCCATGAAAGCGATCGTGAAGCCAACCTCGTCATGGCCCAACTGGGCGTCGAACGGATTCGCAAGCACCAAGGCAATGCCCAGGCGATCCTGACCCATGGCAACGCCGGCGCGTTGGCCACGGGAGGCTTCGGCACGGCCCTCGGCGTGATTCGCGCGGCCTTCCTGGAGGGGTTGGTCGAACAGGTCTACGCCAACGAAACCCGGCCCTGGTTGCAAGGCTCGCGCCTGACCGCCTGGGAGTTGGCGGGCGATGGTGTTCCGGTGATGGTCAATGCGGATTCGGCGGGCGCGCATATTCTCAAGACCAAGGGCGTCACCTGGGTCGTTGTCGGCGCCGACTGTATCGCGGCCAATGGCGATGTGATCGGCAAGATCGGTACCTATCAACTGGCGGTGTGCGCCATGCACCACGGCGTACGGTTTATGGTGGTGGCGCCGAGCTCGACCCTCGACCTGATGATGGCGACCGGCGATGACGTGGCGCTGGAAGAGCGTGATGCCGATGAATTGCTGGAAGTCGCGGGCCAGCGCTTCGCCGCCGATGTGAGTGCCTATAACCCGGTGTTTGACGTGACCCCGGCCGACTTGATCGATGTGATCGTGACCGAAAAAGGCATCGTCGAGCGTCCTGACACGGTCAAGCTGGCCAAGTTGATGTGTCGTAAACGTCTGCATTGATGGCTGCGGTGTTTGTGAAAATGGCTATCGGGGGCAAGCCCCTCCCACACTTGAATGGTGAACACAGTCAAAATGTGGGAGGGGGCTTGCCCCCGATTGGCCCTGAAAGTCAATAAAACCCTCCGATCCGCCCTCAAAAAAAAGCACCACCCCATCTCTGAGCCCCTCTCGTCCTCTTCAAGCCTGTCATCCGTCAAATTACTAGTCTCCATGCGCATCAGGGGGATAGGTGCGTGGCGGCGATTGTGATAACATCCGGCGGTTTCCAGGGTCGCCCCGAGGGGGGATCCTTAACGCGCAGATCCGTGTCATAACTCGTTGATTTGTCGTAAGTCGTTGTCAGGCACCATGCCGGCAGCGACGAGCTTCGTTCGTCCCATATGGATGTGACGAGGTTTCACCCGAAAAAGGAATCAGGCTTCTCATGGGCGAACTGGCCAAAGAAATCCTCCCGGTCAATATCGAAGACGAGCTGAAACAGTCCTACCTCGACTACGCGATGAGCGTAATTGTCGGTCGGGCACTGCCTGATGCGCGCGATGGCTTGAAGCCCGTGCACCGGCGTGTGCTGTTCGCGATGAGCGAGCTGGGTAACGACTGGAACAAGCCGTACAAGAAATCTGCCCGTGTTGTCGGTGACGTGATCGGTAAGTATCACCCTCACGGCGACACCGCGGTGTACGACACCATCGTTCGGATGGCCCAGCCGTTTTCCCTGCGCTACCTGCTGGTAGACGGCCAGGGCAACTTCGGTTCGGTCGACGGCGACAACGCCGCGGCCATGCGATACACCGAAGTGCGCATGACCAAGCTGGCGCACGAGCTGCTGGCCGACCTGCATAAAGAAACCGTGGACTGGGTGCCGAACTACGACGGCACCGAAATGATCCCGGCGGTCATGCCGACCCGTATTCCCAACCTGCTGGTCAACGGCTCCAGCGGTATCGCCGTGGGCATGGCCACCAACATCCCGCCGCACAACCTCGGTGAAGTCATCGACGGTTGCCTAGCCCTCATCGACAACCCTGAGCTGACCGTCGATGAGCTGATGCAATACATTCCCGGTCCGGACTTCCCGACCGCCGCGATCATCAACGGTCGCGCCGGCATCATCGAAGCCTACCGCACCGGTCGCGGCCGCATTTACATGCGTGCCCGCTCGATCATCGAAGACATCGATAAGGTCGGTGGCCGCCAGCAGATCGTTATCACTGAGCTGCCTTACCAACTGAACAAGGCGCGCCTGATCGAGAAGATCGCCGAGCTGGTCAAAGAGAAAAAACTCGAAGGCATCACCGAGCTGCGCGACGAGTCCGACAAAGACGGTATGCGCGTGGTGATCGAGCTGCGTCGCGGCGAAGTGCCCGAGGTGATCCTCAACAACCTCTATGCCCAGACCCAGCTGCAAAGCGTGTTTGGTATCAACGTGGTTGCACTGATCGACGGCCGCCCACGCATCCTGAACCTCAAGGACCTGCTGGAAGCCTTCGTGCGTCACCGCCGCGAAGTGGTCACCCGCCGTACCGTGTTCGAACTGCGCAAGGCTCGCGAACGCGGCCACATCCTGGAAGGCCAGGCGGTTGCGCTGTCGAACATCGACCCGGTGATCGCCCTGATCAAGGCTTCGCCGACGCCGTCGGAAGCTAAAGAAGCGCTGATCAAGATGCCGTGGGAATCCAGCGCCGTAGTGGCCATGGTTGAACGCGCGGGTGCCGACTCTTGCCGTCCAGAGACCCTGGACCCGCAATACGGTCTGCGTGACGGCAAGTACTTCCTGTCGCCGGAACAGGCCCAGGCCATCCTTGAACTGCGCTTGCACCGCCTGACTGGCCTGGAGCACGAGAAGCTGCTGGCCGAGTACCAGGAGATCCTCAACCAGATCGGCGAGCTGATCCGCATCCTCAACAGCGCCGTGCGCCTGATGGAAGTGATCCGCGAAGAACTGGAAGTGATCCGTGCCGAATACGGCGATGTGCGCCGCACCGAAATCCTCGATGCGCGCCTCGACCTGACCCTGGGTGACATGATCCCGGAAGAAGAGCGCGTCGTGACCATCTCCCACGGTGGCTACGCCAAGACCCAGCCATTGGCTGCGTACCAGGCCCAGCGTCGTGGCGGTAAAGGTAAATCGGCTACCGGCGTGAAGGATGAGGACTACATCGCTCACCTGCTGGTCGCCAACAGCCACACCACGCTGCTGCTGTTCTCCAGCAAGGGCAAGGTGTACTGGCTGAAAACCTACGAAATCCCGGAAGCCTCCCGTGCTGCCCGTGGTCGTCCGTTGGTCAACCTGCTGCCGCTGGACAGTGATGAATACATCACCACCATGTTGCCGGTCGAGGAATACACCGAAGGTCATTTCATCTTCATGGCCACCGCCAAAGGCACCGTGAAGAAGACCCCGCTGGAATCCTTCAGCCGTCAACGCAGCGTGGGCCTGATCGCCCTGGAGCTGGACGAAGGCGACGTATTGATCAGCGCGGCCATCACCGATGGCGAGCGTGAAGTCATGCTGTTCTCCGACGGTGGCAAGGTGACGCGCTTCAAGGAATCCGACGTTCGCGCCATGGGCCGTACCGCTCGCGGTGTGCGTGGTATGCGCCTGCCGGAAGGGCAGAAGCTGATTTCGATGTTGATCCCGGAAGAAGGCAGCCAGATCCTCACTGCTTCCGAGCGTGGTTATGGCAAGCGTACGGCCATCAGCGAGTTCCCGGAGTACAAGCGTGGCGGCCAGGGCGTGATCGCCATGGTCAGCAACGATCGCAACGGCCGTCTGGTCGGCGCGGTCCAGGTGCTCGATGGCGAGGAAATCATGCTGATTTCCGACCAGGGCACCCTGGTGCGTACCCGCGTAGCTGAAGTCTCGAGCCTGGGCCGTAACACCCAGGGCGTGACGCTGATCAAGCTGGCCAAGGACGAAAAACTGGTCGGCCTGGAGCGTGTCCAGGAGCCGTCGGAAGTCGAAGGTGAAGAGCTGGAAGGTGAAGAGTTCGAAGGCGAGGTGATCGCAAGCGGCGATGACAACGTCGACGAGCCAACCCTCGACGCTGCCGCAGACGAAGAAGAACCGCAGGAATAAGCGGACATACAGGGGGCGGATGAAGATTCGCCCCCTTGTTGTTTGTCCCCTTTGAAATAACAACGCCGCCCCCTGTAGGAGCGAGCCTGCTCGCGAAAATCGTCAACGATAACGCGGGCTGCCTGATACGCCCTTGCGCTCTCGGGTTTTTCGCGAGCAAGCTCACGCCTACAGTGTTTGATTTCAGTCCCACCAGATCAGAGAGATTGGATGTGAGCAAGAGAGCCTATAACTTCTGTGCCGGTCCCGCGGCGCTTCCTGAAGCAGTCCTGCAGCGTGCGCAGGGTGAACTCCTCGACTGGCATGGAAAAGGCCTCTCCGTGATGGAAATGAGCCATCGCAGTGATGAGTTCGTGTCCATTGCCACCAAGGCCGAGCAGGACCTGCGCGACTTGCTGGACATCCCTTCCGACTACAAAGTGCTGTTCCTGCAAGGCGGCGCTAGCCAGCAGTTCGCCCAGTTGCCGCTGAACCTGCTGCCGGAAGACGGCACTGCCGACTATATCGACACCGGTATCTGGTCGCAGAAAGCCATTGAAGAGGCTTCTCGCTACGGCCATGTCAACGTTGCCGGCACCGCCAAGCCCTACGACTACTTCGCGATTCCAGGTCAGAACGAATGGAAGTTGTCGAAGGACGCGGCCTACGTGCACTACGTGCAAAACGAAACCATCGGTGGCCTGGAGTTTGACTGGGTGCCTGAAGTGGGGGATGTCCCGCTGGTGTGCGACATGTCTTCGGACATTCTTTCGCGCCCTATCGATGTGTCCAAGTACGGCATGATCTACGCCGGCGCGCAGAAGAACATCGGCCCGAGCGGCATCCTGGTCAACATCATCCGTGAAGACCTGCTGGGTCGTGCCCGCTCGGTGTGCCCGACCATGCTCAACTACAAGGTCGCGGCTGATAACGGCTCGATGTACAACACCCCGCCGGCGTTCGCCTGGTACCTGTCGGGCCTGGTGTTCGAGTGGCTGAAAGAGCAGGGCGGCGTGGCTGCCATGGGCAAGCTCAACGAAGAGAAGAAGCGTGTCCTGTACAACTTCATTGACGCCAGCGGCCTGTACAGCAACCCGATCAACCTGACCGACCGCTCGTGGATGAACGTGCCGTTCCGCCTGGCCGATGACCGCCTGGACAAGCCGTTCCTGGCCGGTGCCGACGCGCGTGGCCTGCTGAACCTCAAGGGCCATCGTTCAGTGGGCGGCATGCGCGCCTCCATCTACAACGCTGTCGACATCAACGCGATCAACGCGCTGGTGGCCTACATGGCAGAGTTCGAAAAGGAACACGGCTAATGTCTGAGCAAGAACTCAAGGCCCTGCGCGTGCGCATTGACAGCCTGGACGAGAAAGTCCTGGAGCTGATCAGTGAGCGCGCTCGGTGCGCCCAGGAAGTGGCACGGGTGAAGATGGCGTCCCTGGCTGAAGGCGAAGTGCCGGTGTTCTACCGGCCTGAGCGCGAGGCCCAGGTACTCAAGCGCGTGATGGAGCGTAACAAGGGGCCGCTGGGCAACGAAGAGATGGCGCGGTTGTTCCGCGAAATCATGTCGTCGTGCCTGGCCCTGGAGCAGCCGCTGAAGGTGGCGTACCTCGGTCCCGAGGGCACGTTCACCCAGGCTGCTGCCATGAAGCACTTCGGTCACGCGGTGATCAGCAAGCCGATGGCCGCCATCGACGAAGTGTTCCGCGAAGTGGCCGCCGGCGCGGTGAACTTTGGCGTGGTGCCGGTGGAAAACTCCACCGAAGGCGCGGTCAACCACACGCTGGACAGCTTCCTCGAGCACGACATGGTGATCTGCGGCGAAGTCGAGCTGCGCATCCACCACCACCTGCTGGTGGGCGAAAACACCAAGACCGACAGCATCAGCCGTATCTATTCCCACGCCCAGTCCCTGGCCCAATGCCGCAAGTGGCTGGACGCCCATTACCCGAATGTCGAGCGCGTGGCGGTGTCCAGCAACGCCGAAGCGGCCAAGCGGGTCAAGGGCGAGTGGAATTCGGCGGCGATTGCCGGTGATATGGCCGCTGGCCTGTACGGCTTGACGCGCCTGGCCGAGAAAATTGAAGACCGTCCGGACAACTCCACGCGCTTCTTGATGATCGGCAGCCAGGAAGTACCGCCGACCGGCGACGACAAGACGTCGATCATCGTCTCCATGAGCAACAAGCCTGGCGCGCTGCATGAGCTGCTGGTGCCGTTCCACGACAACGGGATTGACCTGACGCGCATCGAGACCCGTCCTTCGCGCAGCGGTAAATGGACGTATGTGTTCTTTATCGACTTCATCGGCCACCACCGTGATCCGCTGGTCAAAGGCGTGCTGGAGAAGATCAGTCAGGAAGCCGTGGCACTCAAGGTGCTGGGCTCTTACCCGAAAGCGGTTTTGTGAGGCTTTAACATGAGTGGCAACTTCCTCGCCCTGGCGCAGCCGGGCGTGCAACAACTGTCGCCTTACGTTCCGGGCAAGCCTGTGGACGAGTTGGCGCGTGAGTTGAACCTGGACCCGGCGAAGATCGTCAAGCTGGCGAGTAACGAGAACCCACTGGGTCCGAGCCCCAAGGTATTGGCGGCGATTCGTGAAGAACTGGCCGAACTGACCCGTTATCCGGATGGCAACGGGTTTGCCCTCAAGTCCTTGCTGGCGCAAAAGTGCCGGGTCGAGCTGAACCAGGTCACCCTGGGCAATGGTTCCAACGACATCCTTGAGCTGGTGGGGCGTGCCTATCTGGCACCTGGCTTGAACGCGGTGTTCAGCGAACACGCATTTGCGGTCTACCCGATCGTCACTCAGGCCGTCGGTGCCGAGGCGCGTGTGATTCCTGCCAAGGATTGGGGTCACGACCTGCCGGCGATGCTGGCAGCCATCGACGCCCAGACTCGCGTGGTTTTTATCGCCAACCCGAACAACCCGACCGGTACCTGGTTCGACGCGCAGGCGTTGAATGACTTCCTGCAAGACGTGCCTGAGCACGTGCTGGTTGTTCTGGACGAAGCCTATATCGAGTACGCCGAGGGCAGTGACCTGCCGGACGGCCTGGATTTCCTGGCGGCCTACCCGAACCTGCTGGTGTCGCGCACCTTCTCTAAGGCTTACGGCCTGGCGTCTCTTCGGGTCGGCTACGGCCTGTCGACGGCGGTCGTCGCTGATGTGCTGAACCGCGTGCGCCAACCTTTCAACGTCAACAGCCTCGCCCTGGTGGCGGCCTGTGCGGCGGTACAGGATACCGAGTACCTGGAAGAAGGGCGCCGCACCAACGAAAGCGGCATGCTGCAATTGCAGGAAGGCTTCCGTGAGTTGGGCCTGGGCTGGATTCCGTCCAAGGGCAACTTCATCTGCGTCGACCTCGGCCGGGTGGCCGCGCCAATCTTCCAGGGCCTGCTGCGCGAAGGCGTGATCGTTCGCCCGGTGGCCAACTACGGCATGCCGAATCACCTGCGTATCACCATTGGCTTGCCGGCTGAAAACAGTCGCTTCCTGGAGGCGCTGGCCAAGGTTCTGGCTCGTGGTTGATGTCACTGCATTGCAACCTGTTGTGCCTATGATCGGTCGCCTGGTGGTGGTCGGCCTGGGTTTGATCGGTGGTTCCTTCGCCAAGGGCCTGCGTGAAAGTGGATTGTGTGGCGAAGTGGTGGGTGTGGACCTCGACCCGCAATCGCGCAAGCTGGCGGTAGAACTGGGCGTCGTGGATCGCTGCGAGGCGGACCTGGCGCTCGCGTGCCAGGGCGCGGACGTGATCCAGCTCGCCGTGCCGATCCTGGCCATGGAAAAACTGCTGGCGCTGTTGGCCGGCATGGACCTGGGCCAGGCGATCCTGACGGACGTCGGCAGTGCCAAGGGCAATGTGGTGCGTGCAGCGCAACAGGCCTTTGGCGGCATGCCGTCGCGTTTTGTACCAGGCCATCCGATTGCCGGTTCCGAGCAGAGCGGTGTGGAGGCGTCCAATGCGCAGTTGTTCCGTCGGCATAAAGTGATCCTGACGCCGCTGGAGCAAACCGACCCGGCCGCGCTGGCCGTGGTGGATCGCCTTTGGCGCGAGCTGGGGGCGGATGTCGAGCATATGCAGGTCGAGCGCCACGACGAAGTGCTGGCGGCGACCAGTCACCTGCCTCATCTGCTGGCGTTTGGCTTGGTGGATTCGCTGGCCAAGCGCAACGAGAACCTGGAGATTTTCCGCTACGCCGCCGGTGGCTTCCGCGATTTTACGCGGATTGCCGGCAGCGACCCGGTGATGTGGCACGACATCTTCCTCGCCAATCGTGAGGCGGTGTTGCGCACCTTGGACACCTTTCGCAGTGACCTCGACGCCTTGCGCGACGCGGTGGATGCCGGGGATGGCCATCAATTATTGGGCGTGTTCACCCGTGCGCGGGTGGCACGTGAACATTTCAGCAAGATCCTGGCGCGCCGGGCCTATATGGAAACCGCAGTGAACGCCGATGACCTGACTTTCATCGCCAACCCGGGTGGCCGCTTGAGCGGGCGCATCCGGGTACCGGGTGACAAGTCGATCTCCCATCGCTCGATCATGCTCGGTTCGTTGGCCGAGGGCGTGACAGAAGTCGAGGGGTTCCTTGAGGGTGAGGATGCCTTGGCGACTTTGCAGGCGTTTCGCGACATGGGCGTGGTGATTGAAGGGCCGCACCATGGGCGCGTGACTATCCATGGTGTGGGGCTGCACGGCTTGAAGCCGGCGCCAGGGCCGATCTATCTCGGCAATTCCGGCACTTCGATGCGACTGCTGTCCGGCTTGCTGGCGGCGCAGCGCTTCGACAGCGTCCTGACCGGCGATGCTTCGCTGTCCAAGCGCCCGATGAACCGCGTGGCCAAGCCGTTGCGGGACATGGGCGCAGTGATCGAGACCGGACCGGAAGGGCGTCCGCCGTTGACCATTCGCGGCGGGCAGACGCTGAAAGGCCTGGCCTATGCGATGCCGATGGCGAGTGCGCAGGTCAAATCCTGCCTGTTGCTCGCCGGGCTGTATGCCGAAGGTAAGACGTCGGTGACCGAGCCAGCGCCGACCCGTGACCATACCGAACGGATGCTGCGCGGCTTTGGATATCCGGTGGTGGTGGAGGGCGCGACGGCGTCGGTGGAATCAGGCCATGGGCTGACCGCTGCCCACATCGAGGTGCCGGGGGATATTTCGTCTTCGGCGTTTTTCCTGGTGGCGGCGTCGATTGCCGAGGGTTCCGAGTTGTTGCTGGAGCATGTGGGCATCAATCCGACGCGTACCGGTGTGATCGATATCCTGCGGCTGATGGGCGCAGATATCAGCCTCGAAAATCAGCGGGAAGTGGGTGGTGAGCCGGTGGCTGACCTGCGGGTTCGTGCTGCTGTACTCAAGGGTATCGAGATTCCCGAGGCGCTGGTGCCCTTGGCGATCGACGAGTTTCCCGTGCTGTTTGTCGCCGCGGCTTGCGCCACTGGGCGAACCGTCTTGCGCGGTGCCGAGGAGCTGCGGGTCAAGGAGTCTGACCGCATCCAGGTCATGGCCGATGGTCTGCTGGCGCTGGGCGTGAAGTGTGAACCCACCCCTGATGGGATTATCATTGAGGGTGGCCCGATGGGGGGTGGTGAAGTCCATGCCCACGGCGATCATCGGATTGCCATGGCGTTCAGCGTGGCGTCCCTGCGGGCGACGGCGCCGATTCGTATCCGTGACTGCGCCAATGTAGCTACATCTTTTCCGAACTTTCTTACACTGTGTGCCCAAGTCGGCATCCGTGTTGCCCAAGAGGCTCAATTGTGAATATCAAAGCACCGGTGATTACCATCGACGGGCCAAGCGGCTCGGGCAAAGGCACGATCGCCGGCATCCTGGCCAAGCGCCTCGGCTGGTGCCTGCTGGACTCCGGCGCGCTGTACCGCCTGCTGGCATTTGCCGCACGCAACCATGGCGTCGACCTGACCAACGAAGAATCCCTGAAACTGCTGGCGGCGCATCTCGATGTGCAGTTCGTCGGCGCGACGGAAGGTCATCCGCAGCGCATCATCCTGGAAGGCGATGATGTGACCGACGACCTGCGTAATGAACAAGTCGGTTCCTGGGCTTCCCAGGTCGCCGCGCTGCCGGCCGTACGCGATGCACTGCTGCAGCGCCAGCGGGCATTCCAGGAGCCACCGGGCCTGGTGGCAGACGGTCGCGACATGGGGACCGTGGTGTTTCCTGGGGCACCGCTGAAGATTTTCCTGACCGCCAGTGCCGAGGAGCGTGCTCGCCGCCGCTACTTGCAGTTGAAGGGCAAAGTCGATGGTGTTAGTCTGTCGAGTCTGCTAGATGAGATCCGTGCACGCGATGAGCGTGATACCCAGCGCGCAGTAGCCCCGCTCAAACCGGCGGCTGATGCCATACAGCTGGATTCCACGGAGTTGTCCATCGAGCAGGTGCTGGAACGCATCTTGAGTGAAATCGCCATTCGCGATATCGCCGGGTGATCAAGAAGGCCGCAGGGGACCAGTCATAGTCCTGCGGTGGCTTCTTTTAACTGAAACTGACCCACACCGTCTGGGGTGTGGAGATGGGCGTATTCTTCGCCCTTATCAACAGGAATTAAAATGAGCGAAAGCTTTGCGGAACTCTTTGAAGAAAGCCTAAAAACCCTGAACCTTCAGGCAGGCTCCATCATCACCGGTGTTATCGTTGATATCGATTACCAAGCTCGCTGGGTAACCGTTCACGCTGGTCTGAAGTCTGAAGCTCTGATCCCGCTGGAACAGTTCTACAACGATGCTGGTGATCTGACAATCAATGTCGGTGACGAAGTTCACGTTGCTCTGGACTCGGTTGAAGACGGTTTCGGTGAAACCAAGCTGTCCCGTGAAAAAGCCAAGCGCGCTGAATGCTGGATTGTTCTCGAAGCAGCCTTCGCAGCTGAAGAAGTGGTCAAGGGCGTTATCAACGGTAAGGTTAAAGGCGGCTTCACAGTCGACGTTAACGGCATCCGTGCGTTCCTGCCAGGTTCTTTGGTCGACGTTCGTCCAGTGCGCGACACCACGCACCTGGAAGGCAAAGAACTCGAATTCAAAGTCATCAAGCTCGACCAGAAGCGCAACAACGTTGTCGTTTCCCGTCGCAGCGTGCTGGAAGCAGAGAACTCTGCCGAGCGTGAAGCTCTGCTGGAATCCCTGCAGGAAGGCCAACAAGTCAAAGGTATCGTCAAAAACCTCACCGACTACGGCGCATTCGTCGACCTCGGTGGCGTGGATGGCCTGCTGCACATTACCGACATGGCTTGGAAGCGTATCAAGCATCCTTCCGAAATCGTCAACGTTGGCGACGAGATCGATGTCAAGGTTCTGAAATACGATCGCGAGCGCAACCGTGTTTCCCTGGGCCTGAAGCAACTGGGTGAAGACCCATGGGTTGCTATCAAAGCCCGTTACCCAGAAAGCACTCGCGTCACCGCGCGTGTAACCAACCTGACCGACTACGGCTGCTTCGCAGAGCTGGAAGAAGGCGTGGAAGGCCTGGTACACGTTTCCGAAATGGACTGGACCAACAAGAACATCCACCCTTCGAAAGTCGTACAAGTCGGCGACGAAGTGGAAGTTATGGTTCTGGACATCGACGAAGAGCGTCGTCGTATCTCCCTGGGCATCAAGCAGTGCAAATCTAACCCATGGGAAGATTTCTCTGGCCAGTTCAACAAGGGCGATAAAATCTCCGGCACCATCAAGTCGATCACCGATTTCGGTATCTTCATTGGTCTGGACGGCGGCATCGACGGCCTGGTTCACCTGTCCGACATCTCCTGGAACGAAGTGGGCGAAGAAGCTGTTCGTCGCTTCAAGAAGGGCGACGAGCTGGACACCGTTATCCTGTCGGTTGACCCAGAGCGCGAGCGCATCTCCCTGGGTATCAAGCAGCTGGAAAGCGATCCGTTCTCCGAGTACGTTCAAGAGAACGACAAAGGCGCAATCGTTAAAGGCATCGTGAAAGAAGTTGACGCTAAAGGCGCCATCATCACTCTCGCCAACGATATCGAAGCGACTCTGAAAGCCTCCGAAATCAGCCGTGACCGCGTTGAAGACGCGCGCAACGTTCTGAAAGAAGGCCAGGAAGTAGAAGCCAAGATCATCAGCGTTGATCGTAAGAGCCGCGTGATCCAGCTCTCCATCAAGTCGAAAGACGAAGTGGAAGAGAAAGAAGCTATCCAGAGCCTGAAAGCTGCTCCGGAAGCTGAAAAAGGCGAGACCACTATGGCCTCCCTGCTGCGCGAAGCAATGGCTAAGCAGAACTAAGTTCTGTAACGCTGTAAAAAGGGGCGACTTCGGTCGCCCCTTTTTTTGCCTGAAATTTGTTGAATCAACCGTCTAGAACCAAGGCGTGTTGGCGGCGGTCTGAAGTGACTATAGTCTTCAGAAAGCGATCCTCGTGTTGCTGACTCAATAAGGATTTGGATGAACAGGCTTATCGTCATATGTGCAGTGGTAATGCTCGCAGGCTGCTCCGCCACCAGCGCCAAGACCCACGCCAAGCGCGGTGCCAGCGGTATCGAGGTCGACTGCTCGGGCCTTGGCAACAACTGGGATAAGTGCGAGAAGCGCGCCGCCCGTGAGTGCAAGATGCAGGGCTACAAGGTGATCACCCGGTCCAGTGACGCCAAGGATGAGGGGGGTGACTATCTGTTCGGCTGGAACCCGGCAGGGGCGGTGACTCGGACGATGT
The DNA here is from genome assembly GCF_057808775.1 of Pseudomonas sp. FG86. NCBI lineage: Bacteria > Pseudomonadati > Pseudomonadota > Gammaproteobacteria > Pseudomonadales > Pseudomonadaceae > Pseudomonas > Pseudomonas sp. FG86. The sequence continues at coordinate 93,326 of NZ_JBMDIS010000012.1, forward strand.
TGGTGATCTGCAATTGAGGGCGCAATGGGTGTCTTGCGGCTGTTTATCCATCCTGGAGATAAGTTGATATATGGGCTGTTCAAATTCATCAAGTCATGCTAAAACCTTCGAAGCGCTTTTCCTAGCTGCTTGAAAAAGAAGGGAAAAATATGACGAAGTCGGAGTTGATCGAACGAATTGTCACCCATCAAGGGCTGCTCTCATCCAAGGATGTAGAGCTGGCTATCAAGACTATGCTTGAACAGATGTCGCAGTGCCTGGCTACCGGGGATCGGATTGAGATCCGTGGGTTTGGCAGTTTTTCGCTGCATTATCGTGCGCCTCGTGTAGGTCGTAACCCGAAAACCGGCCAGTCCGTCAGCCTGGATGGGAAGTTTGTGCCTCATTTCAAGCCGGGGAAGGAATTGCGGGATCGGGTGAATGAGGACGAAGAAGAAAACGTCTGAGTGTCTTATTAGGAGAATATATGCGTGGGATTAAGCATGGCGTAGTGTTGCTGACAGTGCTGATGGTTGCGCTGGTGGTTATAACGTTTGTGCTCGAAAACCAGCAGTGCGCGTCTCTCTCGTTCCTTGGACTGGCGACCGGTCAAATGCCGGTATCTGTGTTAGTTATCGTGGCGTTGATTGTCGGCATGCTGATAGGGCCGTTGTTAGGCGTATTGGTGCGCAATCGGCGTCATAAGTTGATCTCGGCAGGGCGCGTTTAGGGGGGGGGGCTCTCCCGTTCCACAAAAAATCACATTCATGCTGAGACAACCGCCCGTCAGAAAACTGCCTTAAAACAGTCCATCAATTTCAGCGCCGCCTTGTAATGATGCGGCTGCTCTCGAGTAAAAAAACACGGATTCATTGGCTTTTAGCTCACTAATTCGGAAATTTCTTTCTGTTTTTACTCTGTTTGGGTGTGTCGTATCGCGGATGCTCCTACCCCTGTAGGAAAATCCTGAGGCTTATGTCAAGACTTGTAATATGTCAGAGAGATGGCAAAATGAAATCTGTTCTCGATAACGGGCATTTTGTGCGATCAAAATTTGGCAGAGACGCTGGGTTTTGACGGTCATCTAATTAGAATAAAAAAGACACAATTTTGTCTGCATAACGAGCCCGCAGTTTCTTTTTTGAAGGCAGGTTTGTGTTGTGAGTAGTAACTTTCGTGTGCCTCCCGTTCCTCCATTAGATGAAACTGATCTTCCATCACTTGTGAAGATTATCTGGCATCAAAAGCGGCTGATTGCATTGGCAATCGGAGTGAGTGGGCTAATAGCAGTTGCTTATGCTTTTTTAGCGACGCCACAATATCAGGTAAGTAGCGTGCTGCGACCGGCAGCAATCAATGAGCTGGACACATTGAATCGCTCGGAAATTTATCACCTTCCTCCAAATGAAGCTCTCAAAAAGCTTGGCGCGACTCTTGAGTCATATGATGCGCGACTGGGATTTTTTCGTGCTAATCAAAAACTATTCAAGGAGTTTGAGCGCCCCGGAAGAACTCTGGAGCAGAGTTTTGAGGAGTTTAACCGCAAGTCAATTAATTTGATTTTTCCCGATCCCAAAAAATCAGACTCCCTTAGTGCTTACATAAAGTTGGAGATGAATTATCCGCAGGGTATCGATGGGGTTGCAATTCTAAATGGCTTTGTTGAATACGCTATTGCCTTTGAGCGAAATGAAATTTCCGCCGATGTAGACGTTATAATAAAAAATCGGTTGAATGAGCTTCAGGGTAAGCTTGATACTGCTCGGACTGCTTACGATGTTCAAAAAGAAGCCAAAATAGCCTCTTTGAGTGAGGGGGATACTCTTCGACGAGCTCAATTGCACGATGAGCTCAAAGCGCTTCGTGAGCAGCTGAAAACTCAGCGATCTGACCGAATGGCTCAGCTCAATGAGGCGGTCGGAATTGCTCGGAGCCTAGGAATTAGAAAGCCCACGACGCCGTCCTCCCTGGGGGACTCGTATCGATCTGGTTCTTCCAGTGTAATGCGTACTGAAATCAATAATCAGCAGATACCCCTTTATTTTATGGGGGTTGAAGCGCTGGAGGCTGAGCACACGGCCCTTCAGCAGCGTAAGTCCGACGACTTCACAGATGGTCGCATTGCGCAAATAGCCAAAGAGCTTCAGTTGCTTGAATCCAATCGTGAGATTGAGGTGCTTAATAGTCGAGGGAATGAGGATCTGTTTCTAGCGGGTGTCGAGCCGTTGCGAGCAGAAATGTCCCGCTTGCGCAATTTGAACATTGATATGAGTCATATCAAATTAGTTGCTATCGATCAAAGTGCATTGGAGCCTTTGGCGCCAATTGCTCCGAAGCGAGCGCTGATTGTATTGCTTAGCCTTGTCTTGGGGGCAATTCTGGGTGTGTTCGCCGTATTGATACGTCATTCCGTTATGATGTCCCGCGCCCGGTCGCGATCTGAGACTGTCCATGTTGTGGTGGGGGGGGCTGCACTTGGAGATGCTTCTGTCAATACAGCTACAGCACGCATTCGTAATGGTTAATGCTTGGAGCTTGGTGCCTCCGCGTCTATGAGGTTTATTTCTACTGTGGTGCTACGGAGTTGCGGGCTAGGTCTGCAGAGTTAATTCCTCTACAAGCCTATCCCGTATCAGTGCGCGTGTTATTCCTTTTCGAAAATCAAGCAGCAGTCGTCATACTTCTTCAGTGCTTGCCCATATGCATAAAACCGTCCTTCTGGCATGGTTCCTGATGGGAAGGAAAAGGTGCCGAATTGGCCAAGGCGCATGGGCCAGATGTCTTTCTCACTTGAGAATAGGGTTTTTACATCTCCGGAAGCATCTATCGCGTATATGTGTGCGGAGCTCGAGAGAATTCCAGGTCCTGGGGTTCGCTCAAAAACATCGCGCAAGAAGTTGCCAGTCGGCGCCCCGGGCTCGACGGTGCTGGAAAAGTAACAGCGTTGCTTCCCGTAACCTGCATAAATGGACGAGCCTTCAATTTCGCTGATTGTGTTTACCGAGGCTGTGCCTTCGTGCAAATGAAATTGACACAAAGAGTTTGGCGAAAGCTGTGAGTCTGTTGCATAAAAATAAGAGTTGTTTAGCTTGCATAGCCAGGTCGCGCGGTATGCCTGGGATCCGATAAGGATGGGGGTCAGCTTCTGTGAGTTGGTAGAGTAAAGCCATATTCCGGCCGCTTGTTCGAAGTCGCCTGCCAGGATGATCACTCCTCCCAGCTCGGGGGCTGGAACTATATTGTGAATATGGTTGATGGATCCTGATGGGAAGGTGAACAATATCTTCCAATCGCCGGGTTGGTTGACCGGGCATGACCACGCATTAACAGGGGTCATGTTCATATTCTCGAAATACTCGCCGAACATCACAGTGTCTTGATCTTTTGTTTCTCCCTTTATATAGGAGAGTGCGAGAATCTTCCGGTCATTTGGTATTATAAAGTCTGGTTTAAAGGCGCCAGTCTGAATGTTTACGCGAAAAATCGTACTTCCCCGAACGGCTAAGCCCCATTCTTCGTCCAATAATAAAAATGATGAAACGCCTAAGCGTAAAACACGCTCGGCGGATCGAAGCCTTGGGAGTTTTTCAATTTTGTGCTGAGGGGGAAGGCTGCACAGGGGGTGAATATTGGTAAGGTCCAGGTCAGCTCTATAGAGCACGCGACCACGGGCCACTATCATAGAATCTTGCCCGCATGCCAGTGGTCTGTAGGATTTAATGACTCTAGATAGTTTATACATTATTAGTGCTCGGATAGTGGAAGTGGACGGTGCCGTATCTGTTTTGATTCAAATATTGATATGATTTTATTGGAATTGTCTATCATGACTTTAATACTTGTATTTGTTGGGAGTTAATGATGCAGCTCAATTCACTTGTTTGTATAATCAGAAGGTTTGAGTGGTGTCTAGTTGGTTCGCCTTCTCTACTTAAGCCAGAAAGGAATGTAGTAGGGGTAACCGGAATGCTTTTTCGAATTCAGGAAGTCAATCAGTTGGGCACTCTCAATCACGCTTAAATTTATGTTCTCACTTAAAGATGTTTTTATGACGCCCGCCTTATGTAAGTCTTTGGAAAAGCCTCTTTCTGCATAAAAAAGTGCCCATTCGGGACGGCGCTCGCTTACTTCAACCATTTCATCGAAGCCGTCATCAATAATCCTGAATTGACGTTTTCGGTACCAGTTTGCTATCGGCCACTGCTCAGGAAAGAGGTCCTCGGCGACGTGAATCATAGTCAAGCTATGAACCACATCGACGCCTATCATCAGAATTTTTGCATTGTGTTCATAGCAGTAGGCCCAAGTGGAGCCTTCGCCACAGGGAGAGTTATTCTTGGAGGTGAGCTCGCGAGCAACCATGTTTTCCGCGTGCGCACCGTAGGCCACGATAGAGTTAAGTGGGTGTCGGCTCCTCACCGATCCTGGGGTCGAGATAAGTGCCTGGGGAAGTGCTCCTGTCCAGATTCTGGCTTTTTTCACATTGTAGATAAATGGCTTGCTAAAGAGTGAGCTATCAAAACGCTTTTCCGCGGGCGGTGCTTCTCTAAAAATTGGAATGGCGGGCATAACCAGAGTTCCTGTCTCCCCAATAATTGATAAAAGCCGCGTAATTACCTCCTTTGGAGTGAGTCCGAATTTTTTTAGCTCGCCGAAGCTTGAATGTACTATTAATATGTCACCGGAGCCAATTCCAAGCCGGGAAACGTCTTCAAAAAAAGCGTTCGCGTTGTTTGTATTGCTTTTGGTGGGGGGGGGGAGCGGGTGTCGAGACTTTTTAGAAAAATAGTTGGCAATTCGATTGATGGCAGTGTTGCGCCAGTATAAATTTCGCAGCAATACTTCCAAAAATGGAAGCGTGGAAAGTAGTCTATTTAGCATCAGCGTCCCTTAGATAAGTTAAGCAACCAGACGTTATCATTATTGTATAAGTAATATACGAAGAGCATATTTTGTAAGTCTATACCATAGCTCATAGTGGGCTCAACTACTATTGTCCCATCCCTGAATGACTGCCTGAAGTTTCGCTGTCTCAGGGGGGGGGCTTACTTCGCTAATTGCCAGCTATCCCTTTGTGTGCGGCGTGCCGCAGCTCCGGCGTACTCTAAGCGTTGCATTAGGAGGCAGCTTCATGATTTTTGGCTCTGGTGTGTCGGCAGCGGCGTTGTTTGGTAATTGTGCAATGGTTCTTTCGTTATGCGGTCGGCGTTTTGCCGGCCCTTCGCTGGACGCTGCATGGCGGGGGGGGGGCTAATCCATTTCTCTGGCTATGGCTGGGGTGAGCGCGTAATATCGAGTATCGTTTTTTGAGATAGGATATTCACGTACTTCCTTTTTTTGTTACTCCTCGTGACAGAGATCTGCGTCAATCTGGTTTGTTCATGGGGGGAGGCTTGACCTCATGGGCGATCTCGGTTTTTGCCATTTTGAATTTGGCAGATAAGCCCTGCGAGGGCAGAACTTCGAGTGATGCGGGCTGTCCACCACCTCTATTCGCAATAGTATGGGCACGCGAGGTGTAATGCTGAAATGTGAGATGAGCGGCCCGCTAGCCAAATGCAAGGGGGGTGAAGGGGGGGGCACAGGGGGCGGAAAAATGATAAGCGATAATCTGGCGTTCGTTGTATCGGATGGTTGTATTTTCGTTTGTCAGAGTCGCGTCAGTCGTCGACGTGATTGTTGATGCCAATGTGCTGAATTCGTTTTTGTGTATTGGAAGTATCAGGAAGGATTTACAATGAGGTTTGTAACTTGGCTAGATTGAAGGCGGGTATTCATTTCGCTTCCTCAATTTTTGTAAAAACCATCGCAGGGCTTATCATAATTAAGGTGCTTGCGTGGAAGTTGGGACCTGACGGTTTTGGACTACTAGGCCAACTGATGACGTTGGTTGCGATCACTGGGATGTTTGCAGGGGGCGGAATTGCCAGTGGTTTGATCAAGGTGTTGGCAGTATCCCCCTCCGGCACCAAGGAGGGGCAGGCGTGGATCGCGACAGCTTTCACGCTGACAACAATAGTTTCCGGATTGGTTGCCTCCTTGTTAGTGCTATTTTCCGGCGCGTTGTCTGCTCGGTTAATGCAAGGTGAGTTCACCGCTGTATTTATCTTTCTTGGATTTTCCCAGATTGTTGTTGGTTATGGCAGTCTGGTCCAGGCAGATGCGAGCAGTCGTGGCGAAAGTGGGATTTATGCGGCGATAAATATCCTCGGTACCATTATAGGTGCCATTGTGCTCGTACTTGGAGTTTGCGTTTTTGGCTTCGGAGGCGCTGCGTACGGGGTTATGCTTATGCCTGCGTTGACCGGATTAGTCGCTCTGGGTTTTCTGTTTCAACGGCGTCGGGAGTTGTTGCGATATGCCCGATTATTACTTGATGAAAGCAAAGCTCGTCATTTTATGTCGTTTTCCTTATTGACGTTAGTGGGGGCGTTGTCGGTGCCAATCGCGCAGATTATAATCCGCGATATGTTGGCGCAACGAGTCGGTTGGGAGCAGGTAGGTTTATGGCAGGGAATGATAAAGCTTTCGGATGTTTATATGCAGTTCATAGGGGTCGTGCTCATAAACTATGTTCTTCCCCGCTATGCTGCTGCCAGTAGTTTTGATCGTGTATTAATGGAATTTAAAGCAACGGTAATCTGGCTGTTGTTGGCATTGGTTGCTGGATTTTTATGTCTATACAGTCTGCGAAACATTGTTATTCAATTGATTTTTTCAAAAGATTTTTTGCCGATGACGGAATATTTTATTCCGCAAATGATTGGTGATGTGTTTAGAACAATTGCTGCAGCAATTTCATTTATCTTTATGGCAAGGGGCTGCGTGCGGATCTCTATCTTGTATGAGATTGCTCAAGGAGTGGGGATAATCGTGATGTTTATGCTATTATTTGACGGGGCTGGAAAGATGGCTCCGGTATATGCGCATATGATCACCTATATTGTGCTGTCGGTAATCATGGCTGTAGGTTTGAAATTGTGGATGAGGAGACAGCCATGAAAATTCTAATGCTATGTACAAAATTTTCTTTAAGCGAAAATGATCCTTGGCTCACCAATGAGTTAGCTGACTCCTTGCAGACGGCTGGTAACGAGGTGACGGTGGTATGTCTTGACTGGTTTGGAAAGCCGGATGCAAAAAATCAGCGTTTTACAACGTCAACTGATGTTGAGGTCGAGTCATTAGTGCCGGTACAGATTCGCTCACCATTTCAACTGGTATCTCGTTTAGTTAAATGGACTCTTTCATCCTTCTCCGCGTACTGGTCGGTGCGCCGTTTAATGAAGCAAAAGCGTTTTGAACTAGTCATTGGTTTTTCGCCTTCAGCAGTGATGGCGCTCCCTATCTTGAAAATGACAGGCCGTAGCAATGTCAAGTCGGTACTATTTCAGTGGGATTTTTTTCCACACCATCACCGACAAGCAGGGCTTATTCCTTCTAATTCAATCTTCTTTCTTGCCACTAAGCTAGAAGAGCTTCTGATTCGCCGGTTTGATATCGTTGCATGCATGTCGCCGGCTAATGAAAATTATCTGCGTACCCATTATCCGCTTCGCACCTCTCAGCGCGTTTGCACGTTGCCCGTCTGGGGTAAAGCTTTTCCTTTACCCGAGATAGATCGCGAACTAATACGTGGTGTTTACGGGCTTCCGAAGTTTCGGCCAATAGTTGTCTTTGGGGGGCAGCTTATCCAAGGCCGTGGGGTTGAAGATCTATTGGAAATGGCAAAGTTGGCCCATGAAAAAAACTCTCAGATAACGTTTTTGATTGTCGGTGGCGGGCCTCTAGAAGCCCTAGTCAAAGAATATATCGATCAGGGACGTGAAAACTTAGTCTGGATTGCATGGGTCCCTCGGCAAGAGTATCTTGGGATTATTCAGTCGTGTGAAGTCGCACTGGTATGTACGTTAAGAGACGTCGATGTACCTAGTTTTCCCTCCAAGACGATTGATTATTTGCGGGCAGGGCTTCCAATTGTCGCTTCAGTAGAGAAAACCACTGATTATGGTGATTGCCTTGTTTCACTGGGTGTGGGAGTTGACGTTGAGGCGGGGAGTCCTGCCTTGTTGCTGAGTGCGATTGAAACGCTACTTGATGATGAAAATAAGATGCGCTCTATGAAGGAAAGAGGGCCTGTTGCCTTTGATGAGAACTTCGAAGTTAAACATGTTGCATCACGGCTTATTCAAATAGTTAAGCAGTCCTAGAAGATGGTGTTAAAACCTCATGTCTATAATGTTTTCGAAGGTTAAATTTATCCCTCTTGTTTTGGGGGTGATGTATCTGGTAATTACTGTTGTCCTGTTTTTCTGGGGGCCGTTCGATTGGCCTGTCGATAACGAAGGCGTTTTGTTATTTTTTGTGTCTGTCTGTTTGCTAGCTATCGCCTTAGGTTTTACTGTTGGTGTTATTAATTCAGGTCGCGGACGGCCATTGGACTCTTGGCGATTTTTTTTTCGGATCGGATGTGTTTCCAGTATTATTTTGCTGTTTCCAGCAACATGGATATATACCGGTAAGTGGCCTTGGGAGGTCTTTAGCGTTCTCGGTGACCAGGGGCTGGCGTATAGGGAGATGCTCGCGGTCGTTGAGGCTGATGCGTCGGGCATCCGCGGTTACATGGCTATTTTGCGCGCTCTATTTGCGCCTTTCGTATATTGCGTTGTTCCCTTTGCTGTATTGAATTTTAGAAACTTGCGGCGATTGGACGTTTTGCTATTTTTCGGTCATTTGTGTGCGGTGCTGATTTTTTCTTTCATGCGGGGGACTGACCGAGAAACCGTTGAGCTCTTGGTATTTTTTATCGCCACATTGCTGATAGCGACCTGCCGCCTAGCGGTGAAATATGGTCGATTTCCATTCAAGGCGTCTAGAGTACTGTTTTCCTCTGTTTTGCTGATTATGATACTTTGTGCTACCGCAGTACTTTTTGTCGAGCGCAAAGGCTCTCGCATGGGAGGGCAGGGCGGATTCTGCGTCGCGGATGGAGTAGTCTGCTCCGTGCGCAGTTCCCATGAGAGTGATCTGAGTGCTACTGCCAATTTTGCATTGGAGATGGTTACCGGTTATGTTTCTCAAGGGTATTACGGACTTTCGCTTGCACTCAAGGAGGACTTTACATTGGGGCACTCAGCGTTCCTTATGAGTGCCTATGGAAAGGTGATAGATGACTCAATGTACCAGCGAAGCTATCTATACAAAGTGAGCGCAGCGGGATGGAGCGACAAATCGCAATGGTCGACAATCTATCCCTGGATAGCGAGTGATGTCAGTTTTCCGGTTGTACCACTAGTAATAGCGCTTCTGGGGTTCTTGTGGGGCTGCGGCTGGAAAAGTGCAGTTTTACTCCGTAGCGACGCCGGGGCCCTGATGTTCCTGTTTTTGTCCTCGGCGGTATTGTATATACCCGCCAATAATCAGCTGACACAGACGCTCGATTCCTATTTTGCATTTTTGTTTTGGCTTGTAGTGTGGTTGATGCAAGGTGCGAGAAAGGGGCGGTTAGTAATTGCTTATCAATAAAGTATTAGGAGATTTTCATGTTTGAAGGGCGTAAGCTTTTAATCAGCGGAGGCACTGGGTCTTTCGGGAATGCAGTGCTCAAGCGCTTTCTTGATACAGATATTGCTGAAATTCGTATATTCAGCCGTGATGAAAAGAAACAAGATGATATGCGTAAGCGCTACGCTAACTCTAAACTGAAGTTCTATATCGGTGATGTTCGCGATTATCAAAGTATTCTCAACGCCACACGGGGTGTCGACTATATTTTTCATGCTGCTGCGCTTAAGCAAGTGCCATCTTGTGAGTTTCACCCGATGGAAGCAGTGAAGACCAACGTGATGGGTACTGAGAATGTCCTAGAGGCCGCGATCCAAAACGGCGTGAAGCGCGTTGTTTGCTTGAGTACCGACAAAGCGGTCTATCCAATCAACGCAATGGGTATTTCCAAAGCGATGATGGAAAAAGTGATGGTGGCAAAGTCGAGAAACGTAGATGAGTTGAAGACGGTCATCTGCGGTACTCGGTACGGTAACGTAATGGCTTCTCGAGGTTCAGTAATTCCGCTTTTCGTAGATCAAATTCGTGAGGGCAAGCCACTGTCCATCACTGATCCGAATATGACTCGCTTCATGATGACCCTGAGTGATGCGGTAGACTTGGTTTTGTATGCCTTTGAGCATGGTAACAATGGCGATCTGTTTGTTCAGAAAGCGCCTGCGGCGACTGTTGAAACCCTTGCTCGTACGCTAACCGCCATGATGGGCAAGCCTGAGCATCCAATACAGGTCATTGGTACCCGTCATGGTGAAAAGCTTTATGAGGCGCTGCTCAGTCGTGAGGAGATGGCCTGCGCTGAAGACATGGGTGAGTACTATCGTATTCCGCCTGATCTGCGAGACCTGAACTACAGCAAGTTTGTGGAGCAAGGAGAGGAAAAAATCTCTAGAACGGAGGATTACAATTCCCATAATACAGAGCGCCTGGACGGAGCGGGGATGAAACGCCTGTTGCTAAAGTTGTCGTTTATGCAAGCTATCCAGCGTGGTGAACACGCAACGCCGGAGGAATAATTAGTGAAAGTGTTAATCACTGGTGCCAGCGGCTTTATCGGCAAAAACCTGATCTCGCACCTTGGCGAGCGTAATGATGTTGAAGTGTGTCAGTTCAACCGTTGCGATGATATCTCCAAGTTGAGCAGCCTCGTGGAGGGTGTGGACTTTATATTCCATCTTGCGGGAGTGAATCGCCCAAAGAACCCCGAGGAATTCAAGATCGGGAACGCTGAGCTTACAATCGCACTATGTAATGCTATTGAAGCAAGTGGCAAGCCAATACCAGTGCTCTACACTTCATCCAGTCAAGCTGAGCTGAATAATGAGTACGGCGGGAGTAAGCGTGCGGCCGAAAATACGCTGCTTGAATTTTCTCGGAGTAATGGGTCGAAGGTTTATCTGTTCAGGTTGCCGAATGTTTTCGGTAAGTGGGCGCGCCCAAATTACAATTCGGCGGTAGCAACGTTCTGCCATAACATCACGCTTGGACTCCCAATTCAGATTAATGATCCGGGCGCTGTTATTAACCTAGTCTATGTCGATGATGTGGTTGAGTACTTTATTTCAGCAATGGATGGGCGATTGTCAGCTGAAGTGTTCGTTGATGTTGCGCCACTTTACAGCATCACTGTTGGCGACTTGGCGAATCAGTTGCAGGCGTTCAAAGATAGCCGTGAAAACCTCATCAGTGAGCCAGTGGGGGTAGGGCTGGTGCGTGCCTTATACTCTACCTACGTCAGTTATCTGCGCCCTGACAACTTTGCCTATCAAGTGCCGCGGCATGCTGATCCGCGAGGGGTTTTCGTGGAAATGCTGAAAACTGGTGATAGCGGTCAGTTTTCGTACTTTACCGCGTTTCCTGGGATTACCCGAGGTGGCCACTATCACCACTCGAAAACCGAAAAGTTTCTGGTGATTAAGGGGAAGGCGCTCTTTCGTTTTCGCGACATCGTTTCGGGTGAGTTTTACGAGTTGAGCACAAACGGTGAGATACCACAGATTGTCGAGACGGTACCAGGTTGGACCCACGATATTACCAATGTGGGTCAGGATGAAATGATCGTGATGCTTTGGGCAAACGAGATTTTTGACCGCGAAAAGCCTGATACATATGCGCGGCCAGTGGGCACCACTGCATAAGGCGTCCACGACGTTGATGCTTTATCTACTCGAGAGCGTGTGTTTTCGCGTTCTCGGGTTTTTTGTTCTGGCGTGTCTCTCGTCAGGCTTAGAAAATTTCATAAGAGCTCCGTAATGAAAAAACTTAAAATTGTTACAGTGGTAGGCACCCGTCCTGAGATTATTCGCCTGTCACGTGTTATGGCTAAGCTGGATCAGTATTGTGATCACGTGCTGGTCCATACCGGGCAAAATTATGATTATGAGTTGAATGAGATTTTCTTTCAGGATCTCGGTATCCGAAAGCCTGACCATTTTCTTAATGCCGCAGGTGCTACAGGTGCGCAGACCATTGGTAATGTAATCATTTCCGTGGATCGTGTTCTAGAGGAGGTCCAGCCTGAGGCACTTCTGGTATTGGGTGATACCAACAGTTGCATGGCGGTAATTCCTGCGAAGCGACGCAAGATCCCGACGTTCCATATGGAGGCCGGAAACCGTTGCTTCGATATGCGTGTACCGGAGGAAATCAACCGACGTATCGTCGACCATACGGCCGATATCAATCTGACCTACAGCACGATTGCACGTGACTATCTGCTGCGGGAAGGTCTGGCTCCTGATATGGTCATCAAAACGGGTAGTCCGATGTATGAAGTTCTCAATTATTACCGGGAAGGTATAGAGAGCTCAGATGTACTGACGCGCCTGGGCCTTGAGGCTGGAAAGTTCTTTGTGGTGAGTGCTCACCGAGAAGAAAATATTGATTCTGAAACAAACGTCTTGAAATTGGTAGGCATACTTAACGGTGTAGCTGAAGTTTACAATTATCCGGTGATTGTCTCCACGCATCCACGCACGCAGAAGCGGTTTGATGCATTGGGCGTGACGTTTCACGGCAACGTTCGATTGTTGAAGCCCATGGGGTTTAAAGATTACAACAAGCTGCAACTTGAATCGAAAGCGGTACTCTCGGACAGTGGTACGATTAACGAAGAGTCATCGATTCTGAATTTCCCTGCGCTGAATATTCGCGAAGCTCACGAGCGTCCGGAGGGTATGGAAGAAGCCGCGGTCATGATGGTGGGACTTGAGGTTGAGCGGGTTATGCAAGCATTGCAGGTGCTGGAATGTCAGGATCGCGATGAGGTGCGTACGCTTCGACTCGTCAGTGATTACAGCATGCCGAATGTCGCAGAAAAAGTCGTCCGGATTATTCACAGCTACCGCGATTATGTTGTACGGGTGGTCTGGAAGAACTACGACTGATAAAGGTATCGTGAGATTTCGAGTTAGCGTATTCAGCTCACGGGCAGCGCACGTGTAGTGTGTTGGCCGTCCATCTGGACATGATGGCTAACTGACGATAGCTTATAACCCTTTATTTCACAGTCAGGCTGGGCGCGCTAGGCATACAGTTCTTGGGAAATCACGGGCGACGTTGTAGCCTTCATCAACAGTTTTATTCGGAAATGATTACGGATGGCAGTTCGCATTTTGCTTTTGACTCAGTGGTTTGAACCTGAGCCCACTTTTAAGGGACTCGTATTCGCCCGAGCCTTGGTAGAGCAGGGCTTTGAGGTTGAGGTGGTAACCGGTTTTCCGAATTATCCCGGCGGAAAAATTTATCCGGGCTACAAGATAAAACTTTACCAGAAAGAAGTAATTGATGGCGTGAGAGTAACTCGACTTCCTCTTTATCCAAACCACAGCCAAAGCGGAGTGGGTCGAGTACTCAATTATTTGAGTTTTGGTGCGGCAAGTCTTTTCTATGGCTTGTTTGGTGCCAAGCGTCCCGATGTTATTTACGCCTACCACCCACCCTTGACGGTGGGTATTGTGGCCTGCCTTATTCGTTTTTTTCGACGTGTGCCGGTTATCTACGATATTCAGGATATGTGGCCAGATACATTGCGTGCAACGGGCATGTTCTCAAACCCGAAAGCACTTCAGATCGTGTCTCGTGTGTGTCAATGGGTATATAAACATGTGGACCAGATAGTTGTCCTGTCTCCTGGGTTTAAGCGTCTTCTGGTGGAGCGTGGAGTGCCGGATACAAAGATAGATATTATCTATAACTGGTGTGCGGAAGATACCTTGGATGATGGTTTGAGTATTCTTCCTCCGAATTTCCCCGATAAACCGAAATTCAGGATTCTTTTTGCAGGCACGATGGGTAAGGCCCAGGCATTGGATACCGTCTTGGATGCTGCCAGGATTTTATCCGCGGCCAACACAGAGATTGTATTTGTTTTCCTTGGGGGGGGGATTGAGGTCGCGCGTTTGAAGCAGCGCGCCGCGGATGATGGTTTAGACAATGTTGTATTTTTGCCTGTGGTTCCTATGAGCGAAGCAGGACGTTATCTTAGGGCTGCCGATGCGTTACTGGTTCACCTCAAAAGAGACCCGCTATTTACCATCACGATCCCTTCAAAAACCCAAGCCTATCTGGCAGCCGGCAAGCCCATTCTGATGGCTGTTGATGGTGATGCAGCTGAGCTGGTTCAACGTAGTGGGAGCGGCTACATTGCCGAGTCACAGAATTCTCAAGCGCTCGCTGACGCCGCGTTGGCGCTGAGTCTGGCAAGTCCGATAGAACTCGACATTATGGCCAAAAACGGTCAAGATTTTTACCATTCGCATATGTCCCTCAAGAAAGGAATCGAGGGCTTTACGCGTATTTTCAATCGGTTTTCTAAATAGTCAAAAATTGTCGGTGCTGAACGTACCCGGCTTCAAGTGGGTTATAAGGCTTCTAGAATGCTTAAGCGTATTTTTGATATCACGGCTTCTTTTTTGGGGCTTTTGTTATTATCCCCAGTCATTGTGGTTGTCGCCTGGAAAATCAGTCGCAAGCTTGGTTCCCCGGTATTTTTTCGTCAAGTACGGCCTGGCCGCAATGGCAAGCCATTTGAGATGGTTAAGTTCCGGACCATGAAAGATGCTTTGGATTCAAGTGGCAACCCACTGCCCGACGCGGATCGAATGACGCCTTTTGGCAGCTTCTTGCGATCTTGCAGCCTGGATGAACTCCCGGAGCTTTGGAACGTATTGAAGGGCGACATGAGCTTAGTAGGGCCGCGCCCCTTGTTGATGGAGTATCTTCCCCTATATTCGGCCGAACAGTACCGTCGGCACAATATCCGGCCCGGTGTCACAGGGTGGGCTCAAGTAAATGGGCGCAATTCGTTGAGTTGGGAAGAGAAGTTCAAATTGGATGTGTGGTACGTGGACAACAAAACGTTGATTCTGGATGTCAAGATATTATTAATGACTGTTCTAAAGGTTTTAAAACGTGACGGTATTAGCGCTGACGGTGAGGTGACGATGTCAAAGTTTACCGGTACCGGACAGTGATAGTAAGGTGGTTTTACTTAGCTATGTAGTTGCGCTGTAGATAGGCGATTGCTGATTTTATTGATCCAGTATTGGGATCGTAAGATAAGAAACGGTGGGGAAACCAAGTGGCTCCAGATAAGAGTTTGATTATTGTTGGATTTAGTGGTTTCGGTAAAGAAGTCTTCTGGTTGGCTTCGCGGCTCGGTGTCACCGTTCGTGGTTTTTTGGACGATAATACCGCCGTTCAGGGTCACCAATTTGCGTCAGTACCTGTGTTGGGAATGGTCGACGATTGGCAGCAGTATTCGGATTGCCAGTTTGTCATTGCTATCGGTAATCCCCGTGTTCGGAGCAAGGTCAGGGATAAAATGTGCTCTAGCGGCTCCCCTGAGTTTGCAACTCTGATCGATCCTGGTGCTATCATGATGAGTGAGCATGTGACAATTGGGGTCGGAAGTATTATTTGTGCTGGTACTATCGCCACAGTTGAAATTGTCATCGGTGAGCATGTTATCGTCAACTTGAACTGTACGATCGGGCATGAGGTTGTTTTTGAGGATTTCGTTACTGTCGCGCCGATGGTGGCGATATCTGGAAACGTACGAATCTGTAGCAAGGCCGAACTGGGGACAGGGGCTTCTATCCGTCAAGGGTTGACCATTAGCAGCGGAGCGATGGTTGGAATGGGGAGCGTACTCACCAAAAATGTCCCAGAAAATGTTGTTTTTTTCGGGAGCCCCGCAAAAGTAATCAAGACTATTGCGCAGTGACGAGGCTGGGTTAATGGAGGAGCAAAAAATGAACGTACGGGTTGCGGTCGTAGGGACAGGCGTAATGGGAAAGGGAATTGTTCAAATCCTGGCCCAGTCAGCCTTCGTGGCCGCTGTCGTATGGAAAGGAAGCGTAGCTCAACGCACGGCGAATAGCCTTGGCGATCTGGAGGTTCAATTTGGTCGCATGGTGAACAAGAAGCGGCTGTCTGCGGAAGATGCGGCTGCGTTTCTTAGGAAGATCTCTATTGCTGACAGTTACTCCGATCTAGCTGACGCAGATTGCATGATAGAAGCCGTTTCGGAAAGCATGGCGGAGAAGTCGAAAGTTTTTAGCGAGTTTTCTAACATATGCGACTCCAAAACCATCCTTGCTTCCAATACCTCCTCTCTTTCAATTACAGAGTTGGGAAACTTGACCAAGTATCCCTGTAATGTGATAGGTCTTCACTTTTTTAATCCTGCGCCCGTGATGAAGTTGGCTGAAGTCATTGCTGGGCTAGGAACATCTGCCCAAACAGTCGAGTGGGCGTTGAATTTTGCCCGCCAACTAGGGAAGGATCCGGTTCTTGTTAATGAGGCGCCTGGATTCATTGTAAATCGGATGTTGATCCCGATGATCAATGAGGCGATTGGTATCCTAGCGGAGGACGTAGCTTCAGCAGAGGAGATTGACAAGGCAATGCGTCTTGGAGCCAACCACCCTATTGGTCCGTTAGCCTTGGCCGACCTGATCGGCAATGACGTCTGCCTTTCCATTATGGAAACGTTGCATGATGAAACTGGCGATCCCAAATACCGTGCCCATCCGCTTCTGCGTAAGATGGTTCGTGGCAACCGCCTGGGGCGAAAGTCCAGCCATGGTTTCTTTAAATATTAAGTATGGGTGTAAGGATGCTCAATTCACCATTTTCTCCCTGGCCGTCTTTCACTACTGAAGAAGCCGATGCCGTTCGGGATGTGATCTTGTCCAATAAGGTCAACTATTGGACGGGTGTGGAAGGTCGCGAATTTGAAAAAGAGTTTGCTGCGTGGACAGGTACTGAATATGCGATTGCCCTGGCAAACGGGACCGTGGCGCTCGATCTATCCCTTAAAGCGCTTGGAATCGGGGCCGGTGACGAAGTAATTGTTACGCCTCGGACGTTTCTGGCCTCTGTCTCCAGTATTGTCAATGCAGGGGCAACTCCGATATTTGCTGATGTGGACCCCGACTCTCAGAATTTCACTGCACAAACCATTGAGGCTGTTCTGTCTCCTCGCACGCGAGCCATCATCTGCGTTCATCTAGCCGGGTGGCCCTGTGATATGGACTCTATTATGGATTTGGCGGATCGCCTTGACCTCAAGGTCATCGAAGATTGTGCTCAAGCTCATGGGGCGAAGTATAAGGGGCGGCCAGTCGGTTCCATTGGGCATATAGGGGCATGGTCCTTTTGTCAGGACAAGATCATGACCACCGGCGGCGAGGGTGGCATGGTAACGACTAACGATCGTGACCTATGGTCGAAGATGTGGTCGTTTAAGGACCACGGAAAGAGTTGGGATGCGGTTTATGAGCGCATGCATCCGGCGGGATTCCGTTGGGTTCACGAAAGCTTTGGTACAAACTGGCGTATGCTGGAAGTGCAGGCAGTTATCGGGCGCATTCAGTTACGCAAAATGCAACAATGGCAACAGGCGCGTATCGGTTACGCGCGACGCATCTGGGATTGTGCTGCCGCATTTCCGGTACTTCGTGTGCCAAAGATCCCTGTGGATATTACTCACGGGGCTTATAAATGTTACGTATTTGTCAGGCCAGAACTCCTCAGAGAGGGTTGGAGTCGAGACCGCATTCTTTCTGAAATCAGTGCACTCGGAGTTGCGTGTTTTTCGGGTTCTTGTTCAGAGGTTTACCTTGAGAAGGCTTTTGACAATACTGGATGGCGTCCGTCAGAGCGGTTGGCGGTAGCAAAGGAACTGGGTGAAACTAGTTTGATGTTCCTTGTTCACCCTACGTTGACGGATTCAGAAATAGACAAGACGTGTATCATCATCCGGCAGGTCATGCGGATGGCGAGTACGGACCAAGTCTAGACGTAGTAGTACTGGTGGGCAGGCCGTGTGTCGCCAGCGATTGACGACGATAACAGCAGATTTGATAAGTAGTCTATTTTAAGCGGGCAAGTTGTACAGGAGCTTTACGTGGTGGGTGAGGGCGTTATGGATAAGTTACGAGTGTTTTTACTTGGATTGCCTCGACGTCATAAGCGAGCAATTCAGGTCCTGGCAGACGTTATACTTGTTTGGCTGGCGCTATGGATGGCGTTTGTAGTGCGTTTAGGGGTTGATGATATGATCAACCCCTTCACTCATTATCTTTGGTTATTTATCAGCGCCCCACTTGTCGCTATTCCTCTTTTTGTACGTTTTGGTATGTATCGTGCGGTCATGCGTTACTTTGGTAACGATGCGTTAGTTGCTATTGTCAAGGCTGTGAGCTTGTCATCGCTGATTTTGGGGGTGTTGGTCTACTGGTACAGCAACCACCAGAGCATTATTCCTCGCTCGATAATATTCAATTACTGGTGGTTGAGCCTGATTACGATTGGCGGGCTTCGGTTAAGCATGCGTCAGTATTTTTTGGGTGACTGGTTTGCCGCGTCTCAATACGTTCCGTTCACCAGTCGTGATGATGGATTACCGAAAGTTGCGATTTATGGTGCGGGGGCGGCGGGTAATCAGTTAGTTGCAGCGCTCCGCATGGGCAGAGTAATGCGACCGGTAGCGTTCATCGATGACGACAGTAGTATCGCCGACCGCATCATATCGGGCCTGCAAGTTTATAAGCCCAAACATATACAACGAATGATAGAAACAACAGGAGCACAAGAGATCCTGCTGGCAGTGCCTTCATCTTCACGTGGCCGACGCCGTGAAATACTGGGATTTCTAGAGTCACATTCCGTGCACGTTCGTAGTGTCCCCGGTTTTATGGATTTGGCTAGCGGACGAGTCAAGGTGGACGATATCCAGGAGGTTGATATCGCGGACTTGCTGGGGCGTGATGCGGTACCGGCTCAAGAGGAATTACTTGAGCGTTGTATAAAAGAAAAAAATGTACTGGTAACTGGAGCTGGTGGCTCCATTGGTTCTGAACTATGCCGCCAGATATTGACGTTACGGCCCAAGACACTTTTATTGTTCGAACATAGCGAATTCAATTTATACAGCGTCCTGTCTGAGTTGGAGCAACGCATCGAACGTGAATCACTTGCACTCAAAGTAATTCCGATCCTGGGTACAGTTCGCGATCAGGAAAAACTACTGGAAATCATGAAGTCCTGGGGTATTGACACGGTTTATCATGCGGCGGCCTATAAGCATGTGCCCATGGTTGAACATAATATTTCAGAAGGGATCCTTAATAACGTTATTGGGACGCTTAGCACTGCGCAGGCTGCTCTGCAGGCAGGTGTTCCCAATTTTGTGTTGATTTCTACGGATAAGGCTGTGCGTCCTACGAATGTAATGGGGAGCACTAAGCGCCTCTCGGAAATGACATTGCAGGCGCTTAGTAATGAGTTGGCCCCTATATTATTTAATGACCAATCTAATATTTCGAGGGTCAATAAAACCCGATTTACGATGGTTCGCTTTGGCAATGTACTAGGATCTTCCGGTTCGGTAATTCCACTGTTTCACAAGCAAATAAAGTCCGGTGGCCCGTTAACGGTGACTCATCCAAGCATAACGCGTTACTTCATGACCATTCCTGAGGCTGCTCAGTTAGTCATTCAGGCCGGTTCAATGGGCCGTGGCGGAGACGTTTTTGTATTGGATATGGGGGAGCCAGTTAAAATTGCCGAGTTGGCGGAAAAGATGATTCACCTTTCAGGCTTGAGTGTTCGCTCTGTGAAAAACCCGCATGGCGATATTGCAGTGGAATTTACCGGGTTGAGGCCGGGTGAGAAGCTCTACGAGGAGCTCTTGATTGGCGATAACGTAATCGCGACTCAGCACTCGATGATCATGAGTGCCAATGAAGATTACCTACCTTGGGACGTGCTGAAAATTAAGCTTTCGGAGTTATTGAAGGCCATTGACTCGGGTGACTACTCCCTTATCAGGCAACTGCTTCGTGAAATGGTAAGCGGTTATACGCCTGAGGGGGAGATCGTTGATTGGTTCTATCAACAGAAGCGCTTGAAGCCATAAATCAGAGGTGCTGATGTGGGAGCTTTTGGCTTCATAATCAGCGACCATTGCTTGCTGGTGGGAAGAGTTGCTTCGTTGTGTAGCCTTTAATTTTTAGGCTACATCAAAATCGCAGGCTTGTACCAAGGCCGATCCAGCTAGCCTTGGGGGTTACTTCACATTCTTCTTGCCGAAAACGCGCCATGCGATGAATTTTTTGAGCATGTGCATTTGCGCCATGAAGTACTTTGGATCTTTCCAGATATTAATCAAAATAGCTTTCAAGAAGCTGAACGCCAATATTGCGACGAAATAGAGATCGTGTATCCGGCCAAAAATATTCTTACGAGGTAAATGACGTTTTACGGCTTCGCTGACTTGGCATTCGATTACAATGTGGACTCGGGTGTGCGGGCTCTCATTTTTTACTTCGTGCAAAAATGACGTGTCGAGTGCCCACAGCTCACCTGGGGACATGACGACTCGTTCTTTGGATACGTTAAAAAAGACGTTGTCATTTGTAATGATCGGAACATGGAAACGAAGTCTTGCATTACTGGAGGCACCAGTCAGGTCGCGATGAGGATGCAGCACCGCGCCAGGGGACAAGTAGTAAAAGACGCAAATTCCGTTTTTTTCAGCGCCGAGAAAGTCGTAAATTTTCGCGGCGAATGGGGTGTGTGCTGGGTCCAAGTCTACTTTGTGCCATTGAATGTCTTTGTATTTACCACCTTCGTGAACACTGGATTTTTTCTGCTCCAAGGAAAGAGCCAGTTCAGCGATGCTTTTTACTTCATTATCATCAAAAAAATTTTTTTCTATCAAAAAAGCGCCAGTGTTCATTTCTTTTCCTTGTCTAATGCCTGTCTGGCCAGGGGTTGGCAACGTACTGATGACCATAAGGGGTTGGCTAGCTACACCTACGTAGATTATATCGAACTGAGCGGTGTCTCCAAGGGGTATGTGGGGAGGGGGCGCTGCTCTGGTGGTGTTTGCGACGGTAAAGCAGCGGTAATTATGAATAATTCGGTGATCTGCTCATTTTTTAACCAGTAAAGCTTGTGTTTGAGCCATTTGGCTGGCGCACTTTACAGACGGTCCTACTTCCAACGACAGAAACGTATCCGAGATGCTGGTATTTGTGCCTTAAGAAATTATTCACAATAAACTTTTTGCGATATAGTCGTCGACCTTTTGGTCAACCAGAATGGCATAATATGCTGTTTAACTCTCCGAGTATCATCTTTGTATTCCTTACTATTACGTTAATAGGATTCTATTTTCTAACTAGTAGAAAATGGATTGAGTCTGCACTTGCATCTAAGCGATCCATCACCCGCACATTCAAAACCTTAAGTTGAAATTCGTTGCTGTGCTCCCGATACTTTTCTGAAGCCAGCCCCTCATGATATGCGACTCGACGCTAAAGTCGAAAAATATACCTCTAGCCCGTACCTTTTGTCTTCCTCAACAAGCCACGCAACCGAGTGAAGATATTGTATTGGAACGCAACGGCTTCTGTCTTTGACTTAAGCGCCTCGAATCCCAACGTTTTAAAACATCGCCCGATGCCAACGACGAGGTGATGGTCCTGACTGTTCAGGCACTCAACTGGTTACTCGACGGTTTTGACCTTTGGCATAATCGTGCTCATCAGATTTTGACCCCACGCTACGTAGCCTGCCCCGGTATAATCCGGACCATGATTTCCCTACCCAATGACTTTCCTGATGATCCTGTTTTGCTCAAGCAATTGCTGTTTGAGGCGCTCAGTCGGCAGGAAGAAATTGCCCAGGCTATCAAACCCACATCGTAGACCTGAAAGAATATATTAATCTGGCGAACAACTGGAGCCGGCTGGAGCTCTATTTCGAAGCGGGTTTTTTACCCATCGACAACAATGCGGCCGAAAGAGCGATCAAGCCGTTTGTAATAGGGCGCAAGGCGTGGCTGTTCAGCGATACTCCCAATGGCCAGCGCCCGGGTTTACAGCCTGTCGAGACCGCTAAGCTCAACGGCCAGGAGCCCTATACGTGGCTGCGCCACGTACTGGAGCGGTTGCCACCTGCTTCGTCGGTATAGGGCTACGAAGCTCTGTTGCCGTGGAGCTGCTCGCCGACAATGCCACAGTAAATCCATGAACCACTTTTAGCTAGGTGGGGTTCATAGAGCACATACGATATTTCTAGTGAGCGATGGTGAAGTTTGTCTACAACTCAGACGATGCTTGGAGCTGCGACATCGCTTGAGAGGTCTCCCCCTCGCGACCTGTTCCCATTTTTGGCCGTTTAGCAATGCAGCCAGGTTCGTTGGTAAACAATGTTTTATCTCAGAGGCTTTTAGACGGACTAAAGTCAGTATCAACACAGTACGTGAGAAAAAAAACAATGACTTATTGGTGGTTGGGTGTCGCTATTGCTCTTTTGTCGTATCTGTTGACCGCGTTGCTGCGGCGGTATGCTCTTGCTAACAGTATCATTGATATTCCCACTGCCCGTAGTTCCCACTCCGTACCCACGCCAACGGGGGGAGGGGTAGCTGTTGTCGTGTCCTTCCTTTTAGCGTTGCCTTTGCTGGGATGGGGTCAGGCGGTTTCATTTCAGGCCTTGATTGCGGTTGGAGGAGCGGGTGCGTTGATCGCGATAATTGGCTTCAGTGATGACCTCAGACATGTGGCCGTTCGGTGGCGTCTATTGGGTCACTTTGCGGCCTCGGGGTGGGCGCTATACTGGCTGGGTGGCCTGCCTGAGCTAGTGCTCTTTGGAGTAACGGTAAACTTAGGTTGGGCTGGGTGGGGGGTTGCTGTTTTCTATCTGGTCTGGATGCTGAATTTATACAATTTCATGGATGGAATTGATGGAATTGCCGGCGTTGAAGCCATTTGCGCCTGCTTGAGTATGTGCCTGCTATACGCGTTGAGTGGTAAGCCAGGCTTGGTTCTACTGCCGCTATTTTTGGCAATGGCAGTAACGGGCTTTCTATGCTGGAACTTCCTACCTGCTCGTATATTTATGGGAGACGCTGGCAGTGGATTCATCGGAATCATCCTGGGTATTTTTTCAATCCAGGCGGCTTGGGCGTCCTCTCAGTTGCTATGGGCGTGGTTGATTCTGTTGGGTGTATTCATCGTGGATGCGACCTTTACATTGATCCGCCGCCTCGTGCGTGGAGACAAGGTATACGAGGCTCATCGCAGCCACGCGTATCAATTTGCCTCCCGGAGCTACGGCAGCCATTTACCAGTAACGCTTGCTGTTGTAGGTCTAAACTTGCTCTGGTTATTGCCGGTTGCAATGTGCGTGGTCATGCTAGGGTTGGACGGTGCTGTGGGTGTGGTGATTGCTTATGTGCCGTTGGTTGCGCTGGCGCTCAAGTTTCACGCGGGCGAACTGGAAAAGGCTGATATTAAGTAATGCAGTATCTGACCGCGCAATCATAAAATTCGGGAGCGTTTATGGTTGTTTTTCGCAGCACCCTTGGTGGGGAGCTACAGGCGTGCAAGAAGTCCTGCTGGAGATTCCCCTATTTAACTGACGTCTCCGTCCGGAACTCTCACCCTTTTGGAAGGTTTCCCGCTGCATGTGTATACTGTTCCCGGATTGCTAGACCTAGCCAGCAGGCGGGTGGCAGTCAACTATAGGTTCAACATCTCCCGCGTCAACAAATCCCGCTTTATCATGGTTCGCTTCGGCAATGTATTGGGCTCCTCCGGCTCGGTCATTCCGCTATTCCACAGGCAGATCAAATCCGGCGGGCCATTGACGGTCACCCACCCCAAAATCATCCGCTATTTCATGACCATCCCCGAAGCCGCTCAATTGGTCATTCAAGCCGGTTCCATGGGGCAGGGCGGCGACGTCTTCGTGCTCGACATGGGCGAACCGGTAAAAATCGTTGAACTCGCCGAGAAAATGATCCACCTCTCCGGCCTTAGCGTTCGCTCCGACAAAAATCCCCATGGCGACATCGCTATTGAATTCACGGGCCTACGACCCGGCGAAAAGCTTTACGAAGAGTTACTCATTGGTGACAACGTAGTCGCCACCCAGCACCCAATGATCATGAGCGCTAACGAAGACCATCTTCCTTGGGACGCGCTCAAGGGCAAGCTGACCGAGTTACTGGCTGCGGTGGACGAGGACGACTACACCCGCGTCCGCCAACTCCTGCGCGACACCGTCAGCGGCTACTCCCCCGACGGCGAAATCGTCGACTGGGTCTACCAACAACGCCGCCTCGAGCCGTGATTTAACACTCTGTTACTCAAGCATTTTTGACGAATCCCCAACATCACCTAAGTTAGAAAAGCAGCTTCGGAAAGCTGCTTTTCTCTTACCAATGTCATGGAGCGTCACCAATGCAAAACACCTACCTCTCCTCCCTAATCTTCGCCTTCCTCACCACGCTCTCCGTCACCACCACCGCAGCCCCGTCGATCAAACCCGAACCCCCAACCCCCATGGCGGCGCAGATGGTGCAGGCCGAGCAAGCCGCCAAGGTCAACCTGAATGCCGCCGACGCCGAAACCCTGCGTCGTGATCTCTTCGGCATCGGTGCCGCCAAGGCCAAGGCGATCATTGCCTACCGCGAAAGCAACGGGCCGTTCGCGGCGGTGGATGAGTTACTGGAGGTAAAGGGCATCGGCAAGGCGCTGCTGGAGAAGAACCGCGAGAGGCTCTCGATCAACTAAGGGGAGGAGGCCGGTCACTGACCGGCCTTTTCGTTTTCTGGAATCTGCGCCTTCAGGCTCTCACGTGCCACTTCCATGATGCGCGCGGACAGTTCCGTATTCTCGACACTCCTGGCCAGTACCAGTGCACCCACCAGGGTCGACATCATCACCAGGCTTTGCGCATCGCCACGTCCATCACCTAACGCCGTTTCAATCTGCTTGAGCCTTGCGCCAAGCACGTCGTCGGTGGTTGTACTCGGTTGGCCCCTCAGGCCCAGTTCCGAAGACATGGTGGGCAGCGGGCATCCCTGATCCGGTGAGGTCAGGTGCCATTCCGACAGGTAACTATCAATAAATGCCTGCAGCGGCCGTTCCTGGCTGAACAGCATTTCGCAATGGGCATCCAACTCCGCCGCGGCCGCCTGCAGAGCTTTCTCCACCAGTTCATCCTTGGATTTGAAGTGCGCATAGAACCCACCGTGGGTCAGGTTCAGCGCTTTCATCAGCGGCTGCAGGCCGGTGGCGCTTATACCGTCGCGGCGAAAGCGTGCGGAGGCTTCCTTGATGATGCGTTGGTGGGTCTGGGCTTTACGGTCGGGTGAGTAACGCATGAGGTTGCCTCGTGAGACGTGGCGGCACTTTAACGAAAGTTGTTTCTTTTTACACATCTACTCGGCGCTATGGGCTTTGGCATGAAACGTGATTACGTCTTCCGCATGGATTGTTCAACAATCGTGAGGTGATGATGACGCTCAGTTTGTCTTTAGCTGACCAGATTGCCCTGGAGCTGCGGGCCGACATTATCGGTGGCCGGCTTTTGCCAGGGATGGCGTTGGTCGAGGCGGATCTGGTCAGGGCCTACAACGCGTCGCGCAATACGATTCGCGAGGCGTTGCATCGTTTGGGGCAGGAGGGCTTGACCCGCTATGTGCGTAACAAAGGGGTGATGGTCCGCCGGTTGGAGCGCGAGGAAGTGCGTGATCTGTTTGTCGTCCGCCGCACCTTGGAGTTGCAGGCTATTGCCCAGAGCGGCGCGCTGACGGCTGATCAGTCCGGGCGCATGCAGAATGCGATCGAGGCCACTGCGCTGGCTCGCGAGCGCGAGGATTGGCGGGCGGTGGCGACCCACAGCCTGTTGTTCCATCAACAGATTGTCGGGCTGATGCGCAGCCCTTTGTTCGATGAGTTTTTCGCCCAGGTGATCGCTCAGTTGCGCCTGGTGTTTTGCGCGGCGCCCGATGAGCAGCGCTTCCAGTCGCCCTGGCTGGAGCGCGATCGTGAGATTTACGCGTTACTGGTCCAAGGCGATAAACCCGCGGCAGGTGATGCGATGCGCGTGTATCTGGAGGATTCGGAACGCCTGTCGTTGGCCCTGTTTACCCACCCCTGATCGAGGATCTGAATCATGTACAAAGACTATCCGGCCGCTTATCAGGTCAGCAAAGGTTCGGCGTTGCAGGTCGACGTGGCATTTTACGAGCGCATTCGTGAACGAAAAGACCAGCGCACGTTGATCGAGCAGTTCGAGGTGCCGATTCGCACGGGGAGGGCGTGGAAGGTGCCGGCCGGGCATGTGTTTCGTGTCACCACGCCGGTGGGGCCGCAGGTGGGCGACTTCAACGTGTGGAACGCTAACGACCCACGCGAACGTCTGTGGGCGGCGCGCACGCGTCAATTGCAGGGCGCGCATGTCAGCACCCATGACCGGCTATGGTCGAACCTGCCATTCCTGCGGCCCCTGGTGACCATCACCGATGACAGCCTGGCGAGTTATGGCATCGACGAGCATGGCGGTCGCCTGCACGATTTGCTCGGCACGCGCTGTGATCCCTATGTGAACCGCATGCTCACGGGGGAGGATTTCCATCATCACTGTCACTCAAACCTGACTCGCGCGGTGCTGCCCCACGGCCTGACGGAATTCGACGTGCATGACGTACTGAATATTTTCCAGTGCACAGGCCTCAATCACGACGATATGTACTTCATGAAAGCCTGCCCAGCGCAGAAGGGCGATTACCTGGAGTTTTTTGCCGAGATTGATTTGCTGTGTGCGCTGTCGACCTGCCCGGGTGGCGATCTGTCGTTGCCGATGTGGGGGCCGGATGCACAGGACCCGCTGACGGTGTGCCGGCCGCTGGGGGTTGAGATCTATCGGTTGGAAGATGAGTTGTTGAACGGCTGGAGCCAGCCGGAGCGTGCTGCCTATAAGGGGCAGCACGGGTTGCATATTGCCAAGGCGGCTTGGGAGTAACCCAAGGTTCAGCGATCCTGCGCATCCTTGGCATCGGCCTGGGCGTTGCGCTCGGCCACGCGTTTGCGTTGTTCGTCGGTAAGTTCCACCTTGTTGGCGCTGTCACGCAGCATCATCAACCCACCGACGATCGACCCGATCGCAACCACCAAAATCAACCATGCGTACCACGGCATAACGCTCTCCTTGAGGCAGATTGCCGTGGGAGAGTTTTCCCACGGTAATAACTGCTTTGAGTAACAGGCTTTCTGAGTAGTTCAGTGTAGGCCTGTTCCGCCTCATTAACCTTAGAGCCCGGTCAACATTGCGTCCGCTGGCGCATCCGCGCGATCCTGCGCGGTCAACTGGAAGTAGATGAAACCCGCCACCATGAAACCCAGGAAGATCAAGCCGATCAGCGCGTTGAACCAGGCCATGGCCACCAGGCATACCACCGCCAGCATCAGCGCAATGCCCGGCACGATCGGGTAACCCGGTGCGCGGAAGGTGCGCTCCAGCAGCGGCTCGGTTTTGCGCAGTTTGAACAGGCTGAGCATGCTCATGATGTACATCACGATGGCGCCGAACACCGCCATGGTGATCATCGCCGCGGTCAGTGTCATGCCGCCGAGGTTGATCAGGCCGTCGCTGTAGATCGCCGCGATGCCGACCACGCCGCCGGCGATGATTGCCCGGTGCGGTGTCTGAAAGCGTGACAGTTTGGCCAGGAAAGACGGCAGGTAACCGGCACGGGCCAGGGCGAAGAACTGGCGCGAGTAGCCCAGGATGATGCCGTGGAAACTGGCCACCAGCCCGAACAGGCCGATCCATACCAGCATGTGCAGCCAGCCGGAGCTTTCACCCACCACGGTTTTCATCGCCTGTGGCAGCGGGTCGTTGATATTCGACAGGGTGCGCCAGTCACCCACGCCGCCGGCGAAGAACATCACGCCCATGGCCAGGATCACCAGGGTCAGGATGCCGCTGATGTAGGCCTTTGGAATGGTGCGCTTGGGATCTTTTGCCTCTTCAGCCGCCATGGCCGCACCTTCAATGGCGAGGAAGAACCAGATGGCGAAGGGGATCGCGGCAAACATCCCGGCAATCGCCGGGGCGCCGAAGGTGTCGGAACCGGCCCAGCCATTCAGTGCGAAGTTGCTGAAGCTGAAGGCCGGGGCGACCACGCCCATGAACACCAGAAGCTCTGCGACAGCGAGCACGCACACCACCAATTCGAAGGTGGCGGCGAGTTTCACGCCGAGGATGTTCAGGCCCATAAAGACGATGTAGGCGCCGACGGCCGCGTGTTTGGGGTCCAGTGCCGGAAACTGCACGTTCAGGTAGGCGCCGATGGCCAATGCGATCGCAGGCGGTGCGAAGACGAACTCGATCAAGGTCGCGAGCCCCGCGATCAAGCCACCTTTCTCTCCGAAGGCGCGACGGCTGTAGGCAAACGGCCCACCGGCATGAGGAATCGCCGTCGTCAGCTCGGTGAAACTGAAGATAAAGCAGGTGTACATCGCCGCGACCATCAATGAGGTCACCAGGAAGCCCAGGGTCCCGGCAACGCCCCAGCCATAACTCCAGCCGAAGTATTCACCGGATATCACCAGCCCCACGGCGATGCCCCATAAGTGCAGGGTGCCTAGGGTGGGTTTGAGTTGTGTGTTCATCGTGATGCGCTCCATGAACGGTTTGGAATGTGATTCAAGGTGTTGCAGCGGACATGCCATGCCTCCCAACCGTGTCGTAAAGCGGCGCAACTGTCGTCTGGGGGATGGTTTGGCGTTTGAAATTTTCCGGTATTGCACCAGATCAGTGCGGGGGTGGCTGGTAGGGCCTCATCGGGGGCAAGCCCCCTCCCACATTTTGACCGGTGTACGCAGGCCAAGTGTGGGAGGGGGCTTGCCCCCGATGAGGCCCTCCAATCCAGCACAACCCCCCCTGTAAACCCCGCATAAACCCACTCTTTACGCCGTCTTTACGCCCCGACCACCCCGTCGCTCTCGTTCCTTTACACCACTCCTGCCGACAATTGCCCCACACGCGGCACTCGCCGCTAAACGGAGAGACTTCCATGAGCGTTCTGGACGGGGTGTCACTGCTATTGGCCGTGGCGCTGTTCATTTATCTGCTGGTTGCGCTGTTACGCGCGGATCGGAACTAGGAGCGGGCTATGCACAGTTATGACTATTGGCTGATCATCGCCTTCTTCGCCGTGGTGCTGGTGCCGGCGCCGTTTCTGGGTCGGTTCTACTACAAGGTGATGGAAGGCCAGCGCACTTGGCTCACCCCCGTGTTCGGCCCGGTCGAGCGTGCGTGTTATCGCATTGCCGGGGTAGATGAGCAGCAGGAACAAAGCTGGCAGAAATACATGCTGGCCTTGCTCGCGTTCAACCTCGCGGGCTTTTTGCTGTTGTTCGCGATCCTGCTGTTCCAGGACTATCTCCCACTGAACCCGCAGAAATTGCCGGGTCAGGAATGGACCCTGGCCTTCAACACCGCGGTCAGTTTCATGACCAACACCAACTGGCAGTCCTACAGCGGTGAAGCCTCTCTGAGCTACCTCAGCCAGATGGCTGGCCTCACCGTGCAGAACTTCGTCAGTGCCGCCACCGGCCTCGCCGTCCTGGTCGCGCTGTGCCGTGGGATCGGTCGCAAATCCACCCAGACCCTGGGTAACTTCTGGGTCGATATGACCCGCGCCACTCTCTATGGTCTGTTGCCGTTGTGCCTGGTGCTGGCGCTGTTCCTGGTGTGGCAGGGCGTGCCGCAAACCTTCGCCCATTACGTGGATGCCGTGACCCTGCAAGGCGTGGATCAAGTGATCCCCCTGGGCCCGGCGGCGAGCCAGATTGCGATCAAGCAATTGGGCACCAACGGTGGCGGTTTCTTCGGCGTCAACTCGGCACACCCGTTTGAAGACCCGACCGCCTGGGCCAACCTGTTCGAGCTGGCCTCGATCATCCTGATCCCGGTGGCGCTGGTGTTCACCTTCGGCCACTACGTCAAAGACCTGCGTCAGAGCCGTGCGATCCTCGGCTGCATGCTGGCGCTGTTCCTGATCGGCGGCGCGACGTCGTTGTGGGCCGAGTACCAGCCCAACCCGGCGCTGAACAACCCGGCCGTGGAACAGACCGCACCGCTGGAAGGCAAGGAAGCGCGCTTCGGCACCACCGGTACCGTGCTGTGGTCGGTGACCACCACCGCGGCGTCCAACGGTTCGGTCAATGGCATGCAGGACAGCCTCAACCCGCTGAGCGGGATGGTGGCACTGGTCAACATGATGGTCGGCGAAGTGATCTTCGGCGGCGTCGGCGCCGGCATGTACGGGATGCTGCTCAACGTGTTGATTGCCGTATTTCTCGCCGGCCTGATGATCGGTCGCACCCCGGAATACCTGGGCAAGAAACTCCAGGCCAAGGAAGTGCAGTTGCTGGTCGTGACCCTGCTGGTGATGCCGGTGGGCGTGTTGGTACTGGGTGCCATCGCCGCGAGCCTGCCCGGCCCTGCCAGCGCTATCAGCAACCCTGGCCCTCACGGCTTCAGCCAGTTGCTTTACGCCTACACCTCAGCCAGTGCCAACAACGGTTCGGCGTTTGGCGGTTTCAGTGCCAACACCCCGTTCCATAACTTGATGTTGGGCCTGGGCATGTTGATCGGTCGTTTCGGCTACATCCTCCCGGTACTGGCCCTGGCCGGCAGCCTGGCGATGAAGAAAACCGCACCGATTGGCCAGAACAGCTTCCCCACCCACGGCCCGCTGTTCGTGACCCTGTTGACCGTGACCATTTTGCTGGTGGGCGGCCTGACCTTCCTGCCAACGCTGGCGCTGGGCCCCATTGCTGAACACTTGAGCATGGGTTTCTGAGGGATATGAAAATGAATATGCCTGCAAAAAACGCGACCCCGGTCAAACACCAGGAACCCGCCAAAACCGCTATTTCCGCCCTGTGGCGCCCGGCGCTGGTCCAGGCGTTCGTCAAGCTCGACCCACGCCAGCTGCAACGCTCGCCGGTGATGCTGGTGGTCGAGCTGACCGCGATCCTCACCACCGTGCTGTGCTTTGTGCCGGACACGGCGGTGCCGACCTTCGTCGCCGTGCAGATCGCCGTGTGGCTGTGGTTCACCGTGCTGTTCGCCAACTTCGCCGAAGCCTTGGCCGAAGGGCGTGGCAAGGCCCGCGCCGACAGCCTCAAGGCCGGCAGCGAGGGCTTGAGCGCGCGCCGCAAGGAAGCCGATGGCAGTTTCAAGGTCGTGCCCGCCACCAGCCTGCGCAAAGGTGATGTGGTGCGCGTCGCCGCCGGGGAAATGATCCCCGGCGACGGCGAGGTCATCGAAGGTATCGCGGCGGTCAACGAAGCGGCGATCACCGGTGAATCCGCCCCCGTGATCCGCGAGTCCGGCGGCGACCGTTCCGCCGTCACCGGCAACACACGCCTGGTCTCGGACTGGCTGCTGATCCGCATCACCGCCAACCCTGGCGAGTCGACCCTGGACCGCATGATTGCCCTGGTGGAAGGGGCCAAGCGCCAGAAAACCCCCAATGAAGTCGCGCTGGATATCCTGCTGATCGGCCTGACCCTGATCTTCCTGCTGGTGGTAGTGACGCTGCAACCGTTCGCTCACTTCGCCAATGGCAGCCTGCCCTTGGTGTTCCTGGTCGCCCTGCTGGTAACGTTGATTCCGACCACCATCGGGGGCTTGTTGTCGGCCATCGGTATCGCTGGCATGGACCGCCTGGTGCGCCTCAATGTCATCGCCAAGTCCGGCCGCGCCGTGGAAGCGGCGGGGGACGTGCATGTGTTGCTGCTGGACAAGACCGGCACCATCACCTTTGGTAACCGTCGCTGCTCGGCCGTGGTCGCGGCACCGGGTGTGAGCGGACGGGAGTTGGCTGAAGGCGCACTGCTGGCCTCGCTGGCGGATGACACGGCGGAAGGCAAGTCCATCGTCGAATACCTGCGGGCCTTGCATCCTCAGGCCGAGCCGTCCCTGGATGAATTGACCGCCGTCCCGTTCACCGCTGAAACCCGCTTGTCGGGCGTCGACTACCAGGGGCGCGTGTTCCGTAAAGGCGCCGTGGATTCGCTGCTGGCGTTTATCGGTCAACCACGCAGCGACTTGCAACCCGCGCTATCGCGGGAAATCGACAAGATCGCCCAGAGCGGTGGCACACCGTTGCTGGTGTGCGCCGATGGCAAGTTGCTGGGGGCGATCCATCTCAAAGACGTGGTCAAGCCTGGCATTCGGGAACGTTTCGCCGAACTGCGCAAGCTGGGGATTCGCACCGTGATGGTGACCGGCGACAACCCGCTGACCGCTGCTGCGATTGCGGCCGAAGCCGGCGTGGATGACGTACTCGCCGAAGCCACTCCAGAGAAAAAACTCGCACGCATTCGCCATGAGCAAAATGACGGTCGCTTGGTTGCCATGTGCGGCGACGGTGCTAACGACGCCCCGGCGCTGGCCCAGGCGGACGTCGGCATGGCCATGAACGACGGCACCCAGGCCGCTCGCGAGGCCGCCAACATGGTCGACCTCGACAGCGACCCGACCAAGCTGCTGGACGTGGTGCAGATCGGCAAGGAATTGCTGGTGACCCGTGGCGCGCTGACAACCTTTTCCATCGCCAACGACGTGGCCAAGTACTTTGCGATCCTGCCGGCGCTGTTCGCCTCGATCTACCCGCAATTGGGTGTGCTCAACGTGATGCACTTGCAGAGTCCGCAAAGCGCGATCCTCTCGGCCATCGTGTTCAACGCGCTGATCATCGTGGTGTTGATCCCCCTGGCCCTGCGCGGTGTACGGGTGCAAGCGGCGAGTGCGGCGGCATTGCTGCGGCGCAATCTGTTGATCTACGGGTTGGGCGGGATCCTGGTGCCATTCGTGGGCATCAAGGCGATCGACATGCTGCTGACAGCATTGCACCTGGTTTGACCCGATGCCCGTGGGCACCATCCCCGTGCCCACAGGTTGCAAAGACCGAATTGAGGAGTTTGAAATGTCCAACATAATCCGCCCGGCCCTGAGCCTGCTGGTGCTCATGACCCTGATCACCGGCGTCGCCTACCCACTGGTGGTAACCGGTGTCGCCCAAGTTGCCTTCCCGGACCAGGCCAACGGCAGCCTGGTGCGTGATGCCAGCGGCAAGGTGCGTGGCTCCAGCCTGATCGCCCAGGATTTTACCGGTGACAGCTGGTTCCACCCACGCCCTTCGGCGGGCGCGTTTGCTACCGTGTCCAGCAGCGCCAGCAACCTTGGCCCAAGCAATCCGGCGCTGGCCACCCGCGTGTTCGACGATGCGAACAAGCAACTGGTGCCGAGCCAGGGCCCAGTGCCTCTGGTGTCGCTAGCTACCTCTGGCAGCGGTCTTGATCCACACTTGCCACCCGAGGCGATTGCCTATCAACTGGCGCGGGTAGCGGCCGCGCGGAATGTGCCGGTGTCCACGCTGCAACGCTTGCTGGATGCGCATATCGAAAGCCCGCTGGTGGGGCCGCCAGTGGTGAATGTGCTGGCGCTGAACATGGCGTTGGAAAAACTATGATCCTCTGTAGGCACGTGCTTGCTCGCGAAGGTCGTTAACGATGACGCGGGCGTCCAGCATGAACGCGGCGCTCTTGAGTTTTTCGCGAGCAAGCTCGCTCCTACCCTAAATTGTTGAAGGACCCCTGCATGAGCGACTCCGGCCGCGCCGATGCTTTCCTAGCCGATCTGCCCCGGGACGGGCGTGGTCGGCTCAAAGTCTTCCTCGGCGCCGCGCCGGGGGTAGGCAAGACCTACGCCATGCTCCAGGCGGCGCACACCCAGTTGCGCCAGGGCGTCAAGGTGATCGCCGGCGTGGTCGAAACCCACGGCCGCGCCGAGACCGAGGCCTTGCTCAGTGGCCTGCCGCAACAACCGTTGCTGCGCAGTGAATACCGTGGCGTGATGCTCGAAGAGATGGACCTCGACGGCCTGCTCGCCGCCAAGCCCCAACTGGTGCTGGTGGACGAGCTGGCCCACAGCAACGCCCCTGGCAGCCGCCATGAAAAGCGCTGGCAAGACATCCAGGAGCTGCTCGCGGCTGGCATCAACGTGTTCACCACGGTCAACGTCCAGCATCTGGAAAGCCTCAACGACCAAGTGCGCGGCATCACCGGCGTACAGGTGCGCGAAACCCTGCCGGACTGGGTGCTGCAAGAGGCCGACGAACTGCTGCTGATCGACCTGCCGTCCCGCGAGTTGCTGGAGCGCCTGCGTGACGGCAAGGTGTATGTGCCCGAGCAGGCCCGCGCGGCCATCGACGCATTTTTCACCCAGACCAACCTGATGGCCTTGCGCGAACTGGCGATGCAAACCGCCGCCGCCCACGTCGATGATGACCTGGCCCAGGGGTATCGCCAGCTCGGCCAGGCCGCGCCAGCGGTGCGTGGTCGTTTACTGGTGGGGATTGATGGCGATGCACAAGCCGAGCGTCTGGTGCGACATGCCAGCCGCGTGGCCCAGCGTCGGCATTTGCCGTGGAGCCTGGTGCATATCGACAACGGCCGCGCACGGGACGAACAATCGCGCCTGCGCCTGCAAAATGCCCAGCAACTGGCCGAACGCCTGGGCGGTGAAGTGGTACTGCTGCGCGCGGGCGAGGTGGCCAAGACGTTGATCCAGCATGCCGCCGAACGTCGCGCCAGCCTGTTGCTGGTGGGGCAGTCACGGCCACGCTGGCGGCGCCGGCTGTTTGGTGGGGGGCTGGCGGCGCGGTTGTTGCGGAATGCGCACGGCCTAGAAATCAGCGTGCTCTACAGCGACGACATGCCGCCGCCGCCTCGCCTGCCCGAGGTGCATGGGCTGGTGTGGTTCGATTACGCTTTGGCGGTTGTCGCGACGGTCGTCGCGGCGGCCGTGGCCTGGGGCGTGTCCAGTGTGTTGCCGCTGCCGAATATCTCGCTGGTGTTTCTCGCTGCGGTGTTGCTGGTGGCGGTGCGTAGCAGCCTGGGGCCGTCACTGGTGTGTGCGGCGTTGTCGTTCCTGACGTACGACTTCCTGTTTATCCCACCCCGTTTTTCCTTCGCCATCCAGCGTGAAGAGGACGTGCTGACGTTGCTGTTCTTCCTGCTGATGGCGGCGCTCACCGGCAATCTTGCTGCGCGACAACGCCGGCAGCTGCAGGCTTTGCGCGATACCCAGGAAGAAACCAGCGAACTGCTGGACCTGTCGCGCAAGCTTACGGCGGCCACGGATCGCCAGGCGGTGATCAGCGCGGCGGCCCATCATCTGGAAGGCTGGAGCGACCTGGACTTGTGCCTGGTCAATCGCGACGGCCAAGGCGATTGGAAAGTCGAGACCGGTGGCCCGCTGGTCTTCACCGAAGCCGAGCGCGCTGCCGCTGATTGGGCCTGGCAGCACGATCAACCCGCCGGCAAAGGCACCGGCACCTTGCCACTTGGGCGCTGGTGGTGGTGGCCGCTGTCAGGTGAAGAGGGCCCGCTGGGCCTGCTCGGTGTCAGTGCAAAACCGGGCCTGGAATTGAGCGGCCAACGCCGTCGCCTGCTGACGGCCTTGAGTCAACCGCTGGCGCAGGCGTTGGCGCGGGCGCAACTGGCGCAGGAACTGGAGTCGGCGCGCCTGCACGGCGAAACCGAGCAACTGCGCAGCGCCTTGCTCGCCTCGGTGTCCCATGATTTGCGTACGCCGTTGACCTCCATGCGTGGCAGCATCGACAGCCTCCTGGCGCTGGGTGAAGCTATCCCGCTGGAGGATCGCCGCGAGTTGCTCGAAGGTACCCGTGACGAAGCCGAGCGCCTCGACCGCTACATCCAGAACCTGCTGGACATGACGCGCCTGGGCCACGGCGCGCTGAAGCTGGCGCGGGATTGGGTGTCGCCCGGCGATATCGTCGGCAGTGCCCTTGGCCGTCTGCGTGCGGTGCTGGCGCCTTTGCAGGTGAGCACTGATGTGCCGCCGGAACTGCCGTTGCTCTATGTGCATGCGGCCTTGATCGAGCAAGCCCTGGTCAACGTGCTGGAAAATGCCGCGCGGTTCTCGCCGCCCCAGGGACGTTTGCAACTGAGCGCCGGAGTGTCGGGCAACCAGCTGTTTTTCGCCGTGGCCGATGAGGGGCCGGGGATTCCCGAGGACGAGCGCGCGAAGATTTTCGATATGTTCTACACCGCTGCCCGGGGCGATCGGGGCGGGCAGGGCACCGGGTTGGGCCTGGCGATCTGCCAGGGCATGGTCGGCGCCCATGGCGGCCATATCAGCGTCGCCGATGGCATTGACGGGCGGGGCACCTGCATCACCTTGTTCCTGCCGTTGCCGGCACAGCCTGGCCTGGAGCGCGAGGCGTGAGCTACTCTCTTTTTTTTATGGATTTTGATTGGACACCATGAGCCAGACCGCGACGATTTTGGTCATCGATGACGAACCGCAGATCCGCAAATTCCTGCGCATCAGCCTGGCCTCCCAGGGGTACAAAGTGATCGAGGCCGGCAGCGGCAACGAAGGCCTGGCGCAGGCGGCATTGAGCAAGCCGGACTTGCTGGTGCTCGACCTTGGCCTGCCGGATATGGACGGCCAGCAAGTGCTGCGCGAGTTTCGCGAATGGTCGACGGTGCCGGTCCTGGTGTTGTCGGTACGGGCCAGTGAGATACAGAAGGTCGAGGCCCTGGATGGAGGCGCGAACGATTACGTCACCAAACCCTTTGGCATCCAGGAGTTTCTCGCCCGGGTGCGTGCATTGCTGCGTCAGGCGCCCGCGGGAGAAGCCCAGGAAGCGGCCTTGAGTTTCGGCCCGCTGACGGTGGACCTGGCTTATCGTCGCGTGTTGCTGGATGGCGAGGAAGTGGCACTGACCCGCAAGGAGTACGCGGTGCTCGCACAACTGGCACGCCACCCCGGGCGGGTGATTACCCAGCAGCAATTGCTCAAGGACATCTGGGGCCCCACCCACATCGAAGACAGCCATTACCTGCGCATCGTGGTGGGCCATCTGCGTCAGAAACTGGCGGACGATCCGACGCAGCCACGGTTTATCGTGACCGAGGCGGGGGTAGGGTATCGGTTGTTGGGGGCTTAGCCCTCAGCTCCAGCACACCGTTCAGCGCTGTTCACTTTCATAGCGATCCAGCGTATCGCTGGCAATCTCCCTGCCCAGGGCGATCAACTCCGGCGCCTTGTAGAACTCGAAAAACCGACACACCCGTTTCGGCACGTTGATCAGGATATCCGGCGGATAGCCGGCGATCTTGTACTGCGCCAACGACGTCTGCATCACCTCGAAGCTCTGGTTGATCAAGTCCAGCAGCGACGCCGGCCCGACGTTATCGATGATGAACGAGCCCGTGGCCGATTTCGGCGCCCCGGCCTTTTCGGGCGCGGCGGCAGGTTGCTGGGATTCGGGTTCAGCCGATTCCAGCCATGGGTTGATCTCGGCCGCCTGGGCCTGCAAGGCTTCCTGTTCCAGCTTCATCAGTTGCTCGGCCTGCTTGCGGCGAAACGGCAGGTGCGAACCCAGTGACTTCGCCAGGCTGTTGAACCGGCTCTTGAATGCCGGCGGGCGTGGGATCACGGGTAAATGGTAGTGCTTCTGGTTGGTGGCGTTGAGGTTCACCGCGATGATCAGGTCGCAATGGCTCGACACCACGGGCACGATCGGCAGCGGGTTGAGCAGGCCGCCGTCCACCAGCATGCGGTTGCCCTGCATCACGGGCGTAAACAGGCTGGGGATCGCCGCCGAGGCACGCATGGCCTGGTGGAGGCAGCCTTCCTGGAACCAGATTTCCTGCTGGTTGGTCAGGTCGGTGGCCACGGCCGTGTAGGGGATGCGCAGTTCTTCGATATTGATTTCGCCAACGATCTTGCGGATTTGCCCGAAGACTTTCTCGCCACGGATCGCACCGAGACGAAAACTGACGTCCACCAGGCGCAAGACATCCAGGTAGTCGAGGCTTTCGATCCAGTTTCGATACTCATCGAGCTTGCCGGCGGCGTAGATCCCGCCCACCACCGCGCCCATGGAACAGCCTGCGATACAGGCGATGTCGTAGCCGCGCCGTTCGATTTCCTCGATCACCCCGATATGGGCATAGCCCCGGGCCCCGCCGGAGCCCAGCACCAAGGCAACACGCTTTTTCATGGTCGATGTCCTTCATTAAGCAGGCGCTCACAATGCATCCATTGAGGGGGCTGCTTCAATCTTCATGAACCGTGCAATAATTTTCCAGAATAGCGCCTCGGCTCGGGTATGCTCTGGCAATAGGCGCTTCTGATTTCAGGCTATGGATAAGGCACTTTTCCTTGTAGGCAACGTCTACACCGTACGACTGTTTTTCTTATTTTGAGGTGTCATCGATGAAAGCCTGGATGTGTGTGCCTGTGATCATGTTGGCCCTGGCCGGTTGCGCCGGGAAAACCGCATACCGCGACAGCTGCGGCACCCAATTGGATGCAGCGTGGAAAGAGTTGGACCTGGCCAAGGCCGAAGGCTTTGCCGGCACCGTGAGCTATTCCAAGGCCTTGTCCCTGTTGACAGGCGCGAAGACCCAGCAACAGTTTGAAGCGTTCGAAGGCTGCTCCAACAAAGCTGAAAAGGCGCGGTTCTATATTCGTGAGTCGCGCGCTGGGCGTTGATCCCAGGGAGCGAATAGGGTTTTTCATCGAGAAGTGAGGGCAGGATGTCAGCTTTGGTCGATCAGTTAGTCGCTCAGGTCATTGGCCTGGAAGTAGGGTTACTGAGCTGCCAGGCTCGCCTTGCCGCCGTTACCGATGATGAAGCCCTGCATGATTTGCGCACTACCGTGCGACGCCTGCGCAGCTTGTTGCGCCCTTTGCGTGGGCTGCCGGGCGTCGAACACCTTGAATTGGCCGCCAGCACGGTCGGCCAATTGACCACTCCGCTGCGTGACCGTGAAGTACTGGCCGCCTACCTGCACCAGCATGGTCACCACGACGCCGCCGACCGCCGCCTGCGGCTGCAGCCCGATGCGTACCGCCAGGTGGCTCAAGGTCCTGAGTTGGCTCACCTGCTGCAAATTCTCGATGCATTCCCACGGTTTATCCGAGCGTCCCAACACCAGAAATTGCTCAAGGGCTTGCGCCTGCGCATCGAGAAACGCCTGGCCAAGCAATGGCAGAAACTCGACGAAGCACTGAAGGATCCCAGCCATGATCGCCACCGTTTGCGGTTGCTGATCAAGCGCGTGCGCTATGCCGCCGAAGCCTATCCCGAACTGGACAAGCTCCCGGCCAAAGCCTTGTCGCGCCTGAAGGATGCCCAAGGCGCGCTTGGCGATTGGCATGATTGCTGGCAATGGTTGGCCCAGGCCGAACATCAAGCCGATCTGCAGCCGTGTGTCGCGGTATGGCAACGCACCATGGTCAAGGCTGAAGGGCAGGCGGACCGAGTGCTGGATAAACTCAGCGCCGATTGTTTTTAAACCGGTCCGGCTTTTGGCCGGAATAGGCGCTGTACCTGGCCGTCACGATGGTTAAGATCCAGCATCGGTTTTCTTGATGTGAGGTCGCCATGCGCTTTAGTGATTTGCTCGACGCTGCCCGTAGCCACCCGTTGGATATCACCATCCCCGCAGAATGGGCCCAGGGCCGTGCGACCTTCGGCGGCCTGGTCGTCGCTTTGCAATACGAAGCTTTGCGCGCCCACGTGCCTGCCGATCGGCCATTGCGCTCGCTGGCGGTTACCTTCGTCGGTCCGGTTGCGCCCGATGTACCCGCAAGCTATCAAGTCGAAGTGCTGCGCGAAGGCAAGGCGGTCAGCCAGTTGCTCGGTCGTGTGGTGCAAAACGGCGAAGTTGCGACGCTGGTGCAGGCCAGTTTCGGCGCGTCCCGCGAGTCGCAGATCTTGGTAGATAGCGAACCGCCACCGACGTTCAAGCATTGGGATGAGTGCCAGGAACTGCCGTATATCAAGGGCGTCACCCCCGAATTCATGCGGCACCTGGCGATGCGTTGGAGTGTCGGCGGCCTGCCATTTACCGGCAATAAATCCCGTGACATGGGCGGCTGGGTTCGGTTGCGTGGGGATGTGAAAGAAGAACCACTGACCGAAGCGCACATCCTCGCACTTGTCGACGCGTGGCCACCGGCCTTGCTTCCGCACCTGAAGAAACCGGCACCGGGCAGCACCCTGACCTGGACCATCGAATTCATCCAGCCGCTGCAAAACCTCACCACCCTCGACTGGTGCCAGTATCACGTCAACATCGAACACGCCCGCGACGGCTACGGCCACGCCGCCGCTGCGCTATGGAGCCCGACCGGCGAACTGATCGCAATCAGCCGCCAGACCGTGGTGGTCTTCGCCTAAACCGGCTATCAGTGGTGGTGGCGCTGACGCCAGGCGCGCCACCAGCCGCCGCTCAACACAAAGCGTGGGAAGGTCACGAACTGCTCGACAACCAGGCGCTGTACGGCGTCTTTACGGTCACTGAACGGCTCGCTGGCTTGAACTTCCAGGCGATGACCCTGCCGCTGCAAGCCCAGGCCGGCGAGGATACCGACAACACCCACCGCAAAACTGGCCAAGCTCAGGCTGAATACACCGGAAACGATCAACAGGAAGCCGATGATAAACATCGGCACGGCGATCAGGTGCAGCGCCAGGTTTGTCGGGTGCTGATGGTTTTGCGGGTAGTTGCGCCATTGCCAGGCGGGGAGATTGGGATGACGTTTGCCCATGATGGTGAATCCTCTGTCCGTTGAAATAACATGGGGAGAGTTTAGGTGGGGGTGGGCGGGGGAGCGAATTGGCGTTTGCTATGACACTCATAGTTAGCGTTCAGTGCATCGATGCTTTGTTTTTACTAAATTTCGTCCGACCAGTCGTAATCTTCTGGTCCAGGACAGTTCATATAAACCGAGGGACCGGATAGGGAAAGCCATCTGGTCTTGAATTCAATAGAGGCATTTTTAGATTTTGCAGCTAAGAAAAAGTACTCGTTTTCTTGCTTTATTGTTATGAGAAAAACTTCCCTAATGGGTAGGTTTATTATTTTCAAATCGCTAATTTCTGAGCAGGTCAGTCCAATTCGGCATGCGTTGTATCCTTTATCTTTCCATTTTTCAGGCAGGCATTCAGGAAAATCTGGTATGTCAAAACCTATGCCCAAGTCATTGTTATCATTTTCTATTCGCAGTGAATGTATATAAGTTTTTCC
The DNA here is from genome assembly GCF_057808775.1 of Pseudomonas sp. FG86. Classification (NCBI taxonomy): domain Bacteria; kingdom Pseudomonadati; phylum Pseudomonadota; class Gammaproteobacteria; order Pseudomonadales; family Pseudomonadaceae; genus Pseudomonas; species Pseudomonas sp. FG86. Next base: position 134,329 of record NZ_JBMDIS010000012.1, read on the forward strand.
GATTTCAACTGGTTGCTTGAAAAGCTTGTTGAAAAAAATAGTTCCATCAAGATCATTCCAATGCTTCATTTTTTTCCTTGAAAGTGTGGGCGGCGGGGCCTGGGGCAACGCGGACGGATTTATTTAATGGAGCAGTGAATAGAATGTTCAGACTGTAAAAAGTTCTGATCCCTTCCTAGTCCTGTTTTTCTGTTGTGCTCGTTTTTATGTGTTTTTTGTGCGGTTTATGTAGAAGTGAATATCTTCAATATTTATTTTGTTAAAGAGGTTTCTTGTTTTTTCGAGAATGATTTCATTCTCGTGGCTGGTTTTATAGAAGAACTGAGCTGCGGCATGTGTTTCTGAATCGTAAAATCTGCATAACAATATATTGGCATGCGACTCCAAAAAGACCCTGATTTTCTCAGGGGTGATGAGATTTTCAAATACTGTCATTTTGAACCAAAGTTCCTCTATTTCTGTTTCGGATTTTTGAATAACTAGAACGGCGTTGTGTGATCCATCTAAAGCTAGGTTTTGTATTTTTCTAGGGTTGCTTGGGCGGTTTTTAATTGTGGAGTAGATGTTGCTGTTTTCATTTTTTTACAGAGGTCTCCAGTGGTAAGTGTATTGGATGTATATTTTTTAAATAAGTACTCTTCGGCTTTAGAGTTAAATCCTACAGCTGTTGTTGATGTTCATTCTCTTTTTGTAGGCCATTCTTCTGAAAATCTCTTGGAAAAAAGTGGGGCTATTTAACCGAGCAGTGAGTCGGATCTTTAGCCTATAATAGTTCTGTCCACTTTCTGCTACCTTTCTGTTAAAAATTTTCATCATTACCTCTGATGTAAACGTTAGGGTCGCAAATTGAGATGCTCTTGGCCTTAAATTCGATTAAGGAATTTTTATTGGCAGCATAGAAGCAGAGTTGACCCTTTTCTTTTTTTACTTTTACGTAAAAATTATCTCGGCCGGGTATGTTGAGTATTTTTAGATCGCTAATGCCATGACAATCAACACCAAGTCTGCAAACGTTGTAACCTTTGTTTTTCCATTTTTCCGGTAGAAAATCTGGGAAATCAGGTATGTCGAACCCAATCCCCAAAGACGGTCGATCATTGTCTATTTGTAAGGAGAAGAGAGTGATTTCTCCTATCTCTACAGGCTGGCTAAAAATTTTTTCAAAAAATATATTTTTATCTAGTTCATTCCAGTATTTCATTTTTTTTCCTGAAGAAGTAGTGTGCTTCTGCGTCGATGAGTTTTCCGTTCCGCGGTTGTTCAATAGGTCGTAGATTGAAATGTGTTGTTTGATCTCCAATTCCATCTGCTCTACCGTATTTATGCCCTGCAGAATGATCTTGAATAAGGACTTGCGAGCCATCTTTTCTTGTAAATTGATATACCCTCGTCTTGATAGGGTGGCCGGTGGCATCCAGTATTTTTTTATCATTCAAATCGGTCATGTTTTCTATTTTGTACTGTGTCGTCCGTCCTGTTTTCGGGTGGGTCATCACATCTGGGCTCTGATTCATCGGTATATGGGCATCTCTTTTAGCTTGCCTGAAAGCCCCCTTACGAGAAACGTCAGGGGCACCCGGTTCAGTAGGAGTAGCGCAAGCGGGATTTTTTCTTATTGATCCAGGGCAATTTGCGCTGAGCCCCAAAGGATCAACCCACCCGGTCGGGTTGGGCGCGTACAAGTACGCATTGATCCCACCCGCCAACTTCACCGGATCCGGTGTCAGGTAACGACCAACATCCGGATTGTAGTAGCGATGGCGGTTGTAGTGCAGCCCGCTTTCCGGGTCGAAGTACTGACCCTGAAAACGCAGCGGGTTGTCGACTTCTCCGATGTCTAGCCGGGTGATTTCGCCGTAGGCGCGGTAGTGCGCGGACCAGACGATTTCACCCTCGGGGTTGGTGAGTTCCTGGGGTGTGCCGAGGTGGTCGAGTTGGTAGTGATAAGGCTTGGTGTCTTTTGGGCCGAAGCCTTCCAGCAGGACGAGCGGGCGAAAGCTGTCCGGTTCGTAGAGGTAGCTGCGATGCTTTTCGGCGTGGTGTTCGGCAACCAGTTTGTCGCCTTGCCAGAAAAACTCCGTGGTGATGTTGTCGACCGTCTTGCTGATTCGTCGCCCAAACGGGTCATAGCGATAGCTCGCGGTTTGGCCGTCGGGCTGGGTAATGCCGATCAGCCGATGCTGGCAGTCGTAGCGGTATTCGGTAATCAGCGCGTGCCCACGGCCACGGCGTTCGCGGATCAGGTTGCCGAAGGCGTCGTAGTCGTAGTGGCGGTCGCCCTGGATCATCA